>NZ_JBNNVR010000027.1:0-55387 GCF_050280645.1 Pseudomonas sp. NPDC089554 | reverse complement strand
GTTGGCGCCCTGTCGATCCTGAAGCTGCCGATCAACCAGTACCCCAGCATCGCGCCACCGGCCATCGCCATCGCAGTGGCGTACCTGTGGGAGCGGGCTTGCCCCGCGATGCTTTTCAGGCCGCCGCGCAATGCAGGACCAACTTGGCCCCGCCCAACTCGCTACTCCCCACCTCGACCCGGAACCCATGCAAATCGACGATCGCCGCGACGATCGACAGCCCCAGCCCAAACCCCGGGTGACGGTGCCCCTCATCACTGCGGTAGAAGCGCTTCAAAACCGCCTCACGCTCTGCTTCGGGAATCCCCGGTCCACTGTCTTCCACCGAAATGTGTACGCCGCCGTCGTCGTGCTCGGCCAGCACCCGCACCTGGCCACCTTCGGGCGTGAACTTGATGGCATTGCCCACCAGGTTGGCCAAGGCTTCGAATAGCAGCTCACGGTCGCCGTGCAGTGCGGGCAATTGCTGGGGCTGTTCCAGCGACAGGCGTATCGCGCCGTCTTCGGCCAACGGCAGGTAGAAATCATGCAGTTCCACCAGCAGGGCATGCGGGTCGAGCTCGACGAAACCGGCACGGCGCTGGCGGTCTTCCAGTTCACTGATGCGCAGCAGGCCACGGAAACGCGCCATCAGGGTGTCGGTTTCTGCAATGGCCTGGTCCAGCGCCTCGGCTTGCGCTGAGTCGCTATCGCTCTGCTGGCGAATACGATAAAGCTGCGCACGCAGGCGCGTCAGCGGGGTGCGCAGGTCGTGGGCGATGTTGTCGCACACGCCCTTGACCTCATGCATCAGGCGCTCGATACGGTCGAGCATGGCGTTGACGATGTCGGCGAGCATGTCCAGCTCGTCGCGCCGGCTCGACAGCGGCAGGCGATGGGTGAGGTCGCCCGCGACGATCAGTTCGGCGCTGGCCTGTACCGCGCGTATGCGCTTTAGCGGACGCCGACGTAGCAGGTACCAACCGGCGAAGCCCGGGATCAGGGTCAGGGAGATGCCCCAGAGCAAGGCATGCAGGATGATCCGCGTGACCACGAACAACGAGCCGTTGTCGCGCACCAGCACCAGCCAGCGACCATCGGGAATATTGATGGCCACGGCATCGCAACTGTCGCGCGGCATGTGTGGGTCGTCAGCGTCCAGGCAGCGCTTGAGCTCGTGGATCTTGCCGTCCAGGCCCAGTTCGGGCGGCATCGCGCGAATTCGCCCGCCCAGCGGGTTGAGCTGGCGGTCGAACAGACCATAGGCGTCGAAGCCGCGTTCCTCGAAGGCTTGGCTGGCGATCAGCGCGTCATCGAGCTGCTTGCCGGTCATGTGCGAGAACAAGTGCTGACGCTGCAACATGGAATGGCGGGTAAACTTGTTCAGGTAGCTGGACACCTCGAAGTACAGCACCCCCATGAGGATGCTGCTCCAGGCCACGAACAGGAAGCTGTACAGCGCCAGCAGGCGGCTGGTGGAGGAGCTCCAGCCCTTAGACGGGTTCGGCAATGGCATAGCCGGAGCCCCGCACGGTACGGATCAACGGGGACTGGCCCGGTGCGTCGATCTTCTTGCGCAGGCGGCCGATGTGCACGTCGATCAGGTTGGTGCCGGGGTCGAAGTGGTAGCCCCAGACTTCCTCGAAGATCATCATCCGGGTAATCACCTGGCCTGCGTGACGCATCAGGTACTCCAGCAACTTGTACTCGGTGGGCAGCAGGTTGAGGCTGTTTTCGCCGCGTCGTGCTTCATGGCTGATCAGGTCCAGCTCGAGGTCGGCGACCTGCAGGCGGGTCTGGGTCATGGGCACGCTGTTGCGGCGCAGCAGCACTTCGACCCGGGCCGCCATTTCGTCGGAGGCGAATGGCTTGGTCAGGTAGTCGTCGCCGCCGGCACGCAGGCCGCGCACACGCTCGTCGACATCCGACAAGGCGCTGATCATCAGGATGGGCGTGGCGATCTTCAGGCTGCGCAGGGTGGTGACGATGGTCAGGCCGTCGACTTCCGGCAGCATGCGGTCCACGGTAATCAGGTCGTAGCCACCGGCGATGGCCTTGGCCAGCCCTTCGCGGCCATTGTCGGCCCAATCCACTTCCAGGCCGTGGCTGGTGAGTTCGGCGACGATCTCCTGGCCGGTAACGGCATCGTCTTCAATGGTCAGTACGCGGGGCATGCTGGTTCCTGGGCGGCGTGGGGAAATTTGATTGTGCCAAAGAATAGACAACCGGCGATTTAAGAAAAATTCATCTAGGGCGGCGGTGCAAACGAAAACGGGGCATGCCATTGCTGGCATGCCCCGTTTTCACTGCAAGGCGAAGCGTCAGGCGACCTTGACGATCCAGCCTGCCGGTGCTTCGACGTCACCGCTCTGGATGCCGGTCAGCTCCTGGTAGAGCTTCTGGGTCACCGGGCCGACCTTTTCCAGGTCGTGGAACATGTGCAGGTTGCCGTTGTACTCGATACCGCCGATTGGTGTGATCACCGCCGCAGTACCGCAGGCGCCGGCTTCGATGAAGCGGTCGAGCTTGCTGATCTCCACGTCGCCCTCGATCACGGTCAGGCCCAGGCGCGATTGCGCCAGTTCCATCAGCGACAGGCGGGTGATGCCGGGCAGCACCGACGCCGATTTCGGGGTAACGAACTCGTTGTTGGCAGTGATGCCGAAGAAGTTGGCCGAGCCGACTTCCTCGATCTTGCTGTGGGTCAGCGGGTCCAGGTAGATGGCATCGGCGAAGTTGGCCTTCTTGGCCTCGGCGCCTGGCTGCAGGCTGGCAGCGTAGTTGCCGCCGACCTTGGCTGCACCGGTACCTTGCGGGGCCGCGCGGTCGAAGCTGGAGATCTGGAAGTTGTGCGGCTTCATGCCACCTTTGAAGTACGAGCCGACCGGGATGGCGAAGATCGAGAAAATGAACTCGGGCGCGGTGCGCACGCCGATGTTATCGCCAGTGCCGATCACGAATGGACGCAGGTACAGCGCACCCTTGCCGTGCGGCGGCACGAACTTCTCATTGGCCTTGACCACCTGCTTGCACGCTTCGACGAACACCTCGGTCGGCACCTGCGGCATCAGCAGGCGGGCGCAGCTGCGTTGCATGCGCGCGGCGTTCTGGTCGGGGCGGAACAGGTTGATCGAGCCATCCTTGCAGCGGTAGGCCTTCAGGCCCTCGAAGCATTGCTGGCCGTAGTGCAGGGCGGTGGAGCCTTCGCTGATGTGCAGTACGTTGTCTTCGGTCAGGGTGCCTTTGTCCCACTCGCCGTCGCGCCATACGGACAGGTAGCGCTTGTCGGTCTTGATGTAGTCGAAGCCCAGCTTGTCCCAGTTGATCTCGTTACTCATGACACCCTCTATTGTCTTGCCGAGGCCCGGTTGGTGGGCCTCCTTTTATATGCGCACCCCGCCACGATAAACCATCCGCCGAGGATCGGAAACGCCCAGTCACGAATTGGCGCTGGCGCTCAGCCGTCTATCTGCTGGCAAAACCGCAAGCGGTTGCCGAACGGGTCCCACACCTGCATCTGCAAGCCCCAGTCGACCTCCTCGGCCTGCGGCCGTGCGTAGCCGTATTGCTTGTCCAGCAGCTCACGCTCCAGGGCGCGCAGGTCTTCGACGCGGGCGAACACGGTGGAGCCGGGCGAGGCATCGCCGTGGTGTTCGGACAGGTGCAGCACCAGGCCGTCGCGGTGGATCTGCGCGTACAGCGGCAGGTCGGGGGCGAAGCGGTGCTCCCAGTCGAGGGAGAAGCCGAGAAAGTCGAGGTAGAACTCCTTGGCCTTGTCGACCGAGAAGATGCGCAGTACCGGAATGGCCGGGGCGAAGTGCATGGTTGCGTCCTGCAAGGGAAAAGGTGGGAGGGGCACTGTAACGCAGCGCGTGCCTGTTGCGTAGGCACTGGAAAGGGGCACGGCGGAGATGGAGTTGGCCCGCAATCTGCTAATGGCATTAGGTAAAGACTGATCGACTGGTCTGAGCTGTCTGATTCTTCCTTGGGAGAATTAACCGGTACAGCGCTTTCAGACCAAGTATTTCAAGGAATGCAGGATGTCGTTGGCAGAGCGGGCAGGGCAGGTGGACGAGCAGGCGGGCTGGAGCGCGCATCTGCAGCTGCGTTTCGTGCTGCGTGATGGCATGACCCGTCTTGGTGCGCGTCGGCACTTCGGTCCTCTTTTGGTGCAGCGGCCCTTCCACCCGGAGGGCGCGCCATGCCACGTCTACATCCTGCATCCACCTGGCGGTATCGTCGCCGGGGACCGCCTGGAGCTGGACATCCACCTCGAGCCTGGCAGCCACGCGCTGCTGACCATGCCCGGGGCGAGCAAGTTCTACCGCAGCATCGGCCCCACGGCGCGCCTCGAACAACGTTTTCACCTGGCCGCCGATAGCACCCTGGAATGGCTGCCGCAAGACAGCATCTTCTTCGACGGTGCCCGCGCCAGCCTCGACAGCCGCTTCACCCTCGAGCCCGGCGCGCGCCTGTTGGCCTGGGAAACCCTGTGCCTGGGCCGTCCGGTCATGAGCGAGCGCTTCGATAACGGGGCCCTGGACAGCCGCTTGCGTATCGAGCTGCCAGGCGACCCTGGCCTGCACGAGCGCCTGCGCATCACCGGTGGCCAGTTGGACAAGCTTGGCGGTCACCCGCTGGTCGCCACCTTCTGTGCCGCACCGGCCGACAGCGCGGTGCTGGAGCAGGTGCGCCAGTTGCTCGATGAACTGGGCACCCCAGCCGGCGCCACCTTGCTCGGGCCGCTGTTGGTGATCCGCCTGCTCGACCACGACAACCAACACTTGCAACGCAACCTGCAGCGGCTCTGGCACCTGCTGCGCCCGGCCGTGCTCGGCCTGGCGCCGTGCCCGCCGCGCATCTGGGCCACTTGAGAGAGACGCGATGGAGCTGACCCCAAGAGAGAAAGACAAACTGCTGCTGTTCACCGCCGCGTTGCTGGCCGAACGGCGCCTGGCCCGTGGCCTGAAGCTCAACTACCCGGAAGCGGTGGCGCTGATCAGCGCCGCGGTGCTCGAAGGCGCGCGTGATGGCCGTACGGTGGCCGAGCTGATGAGCCTGGGCCGCGAGGTGTTGAGCCGCGACCAGGTGATGGACGGCGTGCCTGAGATGCTCCACGACGTGCAGGTCGAGGCCACGTTCCCCGACGGCACCAAGCTTGTGACCGTGCACGACCCCATCGTCTGAAGCGACCAGGAGATGCCCATGATTCCCGGAGAAATCCAGGTCGCCGACGGCGACATCGAACTCAACGCCGGCCGCGAAACGGTCAGCGTCAGCGTGGCCAACCACGGCGACCGCCCGGTGCAGGTCGGCTCGCACTACCACTTCTTTGAGGTCAACGACGCCTTGGTGTTCGACCGCGAACCCAGCCGCGGTTATCGCCTGGACATCCCCGCCGGCACTGCCGTGCGCTTCGAGCCAGGCCAGTCGCGCACCGTGCAACTGGTGGCCTACGCCGGCAAGCGCGAGGTATACGGCTTCCAGGGCAAGGTGATGGGCGCGCTGGAGGGCAAGGCATGAGCCGGATTTCCCGCAGGGCCTACGCCGACATGTTCGGCCCTACCGTGGGCGACCGCATGCGCCTGGCCGACACCGCGTTGTGGGTCGAAGTCGAGAAGGACTTCACGATCTACGGCGAAGAGGTGAAGTTCGGCGGCGGCAAGGTCATTCGCGATGGCATGGGCCAGGGCCAGATGCTGGCGGCCGAGGCCATGGACCTGGTGCTGACCAACGCCGTCATCATCGACCACTGGGGCATCGTCAAGGCCGATATCGGGGTCAAGCATGGGCGTATCGCCGCCATCGGCAAGGCCGGTAACCCCGATGTGCAGCCGGGGGTGAACGTGCCCGTCGGGCCAGGCACCGAGGTGATCGCTGCCGAAGGCAAGATCGTCACCGCTGGCGGCATCGACTCGCATATCCACTTCATTTGCCCACAGCAGGTCGAGGAGGCTCTGACCAGCGGCGTCACCACCTTCATCGGCGGCGGCACGGGGCCGGCCACTGGCACCAATGCCACCACCTGCACCCCAGGCCCCTGGTACCTGGCGCGCATGCTCCAGGCGGCCGACAGCCTGCCGATCAACATCGGCCTGCTGGGCAAGGGCAACGCCTCGCGCCCCGAAGCCCTGCGCGAGCAGATTGCTGCTGGGGCCGTGGGCCTGAAGCTGCACGAGGACTGGGGCTCGACCCCGGCGGCCATCGACTGCTGCCTGGGCGTGGCCGAGGAGATGGACATCCAGGTGGCGATCCATACCGACACGCTCAACGAGTCCGGTTGCATCGAAGACACCCTGGCGGCCATCGGCGATCGCACCATCCATACCTTCCACACCGAAGGGGCGGGCGGTGGCCATGCGCCGGACATCATCCGCGCGGCCGGCCAGGCCAACGTGCTGCCGTCCTCGACCAACCCGACCCTGCCGTACACCATCAATACCGTCGATGAGCACCTGGACATGCTCATGGTCTGCCACCACCTCGACCCAAGCATCGCCGAGGACGTGGCCTTTGCCGAGTCGCGTATCCGCCGCGAGACCATCGCCGCAGAAGACATCCTCCACGACATGGGCGCGTTTTCCATGACGTCCTCCGACTCCCAGGCCATGGGCCGGGTGGGCGAGGTGGTGCTGCGCACCTGGCAGGTGGCGCACCAGATGAAGGTGCGCCGCGGCCCGCTGGCCCCGGACAGCGACTACAGCGACAACTTCCGGGTCAAGCGCTACATCGCCAAGTACACCATGAACCCGGCGCTGACCCACGGCATCGCCCACGAGGTCGGCTCGGTCGAGGTGGGCAAGCTGGCCGACCTGGTGCTGTGGTCGCCGGCCTTCTTCGCGGTCAAGCCGGCGCTGGTGGTCAAGGGCGGGATGATCGTCACCGCGCCCATGGGCGATATCAATGGCTCCATCCCTACGCCCCAGCCCGTGCACTACCGGCCAATGTTCGGCGCCCTGGGCGCGGCGCGCCATGCCACGCGCATGACCTTCCTGTCCCAGGCCGCCATGGACCGCGGCTTGTCCGAGGAACTGGGCCTGCGCAGCCTGATCGGCGTGGCCCAAGGCTGCCGCCGGGTGCGCAAGGCCGACATGGTCCACAACACCCTGCAACCGGTCATCGAAGTCGACGCCCAGACCTATCAGGTGCGCGCCGACGGCGAACTGCTGGTGTGCGAGCCGGCCAGCGAACTGCCGCTGGCCCAGCGTTACTTCCTGTTCTGAAGGAGCAAGCATGATTGTCCTGACCCGCCGTGTTGCCGAAGCCGCAACGGCCACCGGCACCGTCACCCTGGATGTGGACAGCCGCATCAAGAGCCGCCTGCGCGTGACCCTCGACGATGGTCGCGAAGCGGGCCTGATGCTCGAGCGTGGGCACCTGCTGCGCGGCGGCGAGCGGCTGGCCGATGCCGAAGGCCTGCACGTGGTGCAGGTGATCGCGGCGCCCGAGGCGGTGTCCACCGTGCGCTGCGCCGACCCGCTGCTGCTGGCGCGTGCCGCCTACCACCTGGGCAACCGCCACGTGCCGTTGCAGATCGAGACTGGCTTTTTGCGCTACCAGCATGACCACGTGCTGGACGAGATGGTGCGCGGCCTGGGCCTGGAGGTGCAGGCCGAGCGTGCGCCGTTCGAGCCTGAAGCCGGTGCCTACCAGAGCGCCCCGCACGGCCACAGCCACGACCATCCGTTTGTCCGCCTGCCGACCCATTCCTGAACTGCCTAGGAGCACCCGATGAAAAAGACCCTCGCCCTTGTTTTACTGATGGTGGCCTTGCCGGCTTTCGCCCACCCAGGGCATGACAGCAACCCCTTGCAGGATGGCCTGCTGCACCCGCTGACCGGCCTCGACCACCTGCTGATGCTGCTGGGCACCGGCGTGCTGGCGGCGCTGACCCGACGCAACCTGAGCCTGCCGCTGGCGACCCTCGGCGCGATGTTCGGCGGCGCGGTGCTCGGCCATCTGTTTGGCGGCATGGTGGGCCTGGAAACCTTGATCCTGGCATCGTTGGTGGTGGCTGCGGTCGCGCTGCTGCTGCCCAACCGTCAACTGCTGCTGGCCCTGGCGATGCCGGTGTTCGCGCTGTTCCACGGCTGGGCCCATGGCGTGGAAGCCACCCCTAGCGCGTTCTGGCAGTTCAGCGCAGGTTTCGTGACCGTCAGTGGCTTGCTGCTGGTGGCCGGCTTCGGCGTCGGTTGCTTGCTGCGCCGCCACGCCAAGTTGCAGAAGGCCTTTGGCGGTGGGTTACTGGCTGGCGCCGCCTACGTGCTGGCCGGCTGATGAGCCGCGACCTGGCGCTGCTGCGCCTGCTGCAACTGGCAAGCCCCGGCTTGCCAGTGGGCGGCTTTACCTATTCCCAAGGCCTGGAGTGGGCCGTGGAGGCCGGCTGGGTGCGTGACACCGCAGGCTTCTGCGCCTGGCAGCGCGAGCAGCTGCACGACACCCTGGGCTGCCTCGACTGGCCCGTACTGGCGCGCCTCTACCAGGCTTGCCAGGTCGACGACGCCGAAGCCTTCGCACACTGGAGCGCGTTCCTGCTGGCCAACCGTGAAACCGCCGAGCTGCGCCTGGAAGAGCGCCAGCGTGGCAGCGCCCTGGCGCGCCTGCTCGACGGTTGGCAACTGGGCCAGGCCCCGGCCTGGCGTGAAAGCCTGGAACTCACCCAGTTGGGCGGCATGGCCTGGCTCGGCGCGCACTGGGCGATTCCTTTGCGCGACCTGGCATTGGGCCTCGGCTTCGCCTGGCTGGAGGGCGCCGTGATGGCCGGGGTCAAGCTGGTGCCGTTCGGCCAGCAAGCCGCCCAGACCCTGCTGCGCGACCTGGGCGCCGAACTGCCCGAAGTGCTCGACCAGGCCCTGGCGCTGCCTGACGACCAGCTCGGCGGCGGCCTGCCGCTGCTGGCTATTGCCTCGTCGCGCCATGAAACCCAATACACCCGATTGTTCCGTTCCTGAGGACTGCCTTATGCAAAGCTATCAGCAACCCCTGCGCGTCGGTGTCGGCGGCCCGGTCGGCTCTGGCAAGACCGCGCTGCTCGAAGCCCTGTGCAAGGCCATGCGCGACCACTACCAGATCGCCGTGGTCACCAACGACATCTACACCAAGGAAGACCAGCGCATCCTCACCGAGGCCGGTGCGCTGGAGCCCGAGCGCATCGTTGGCGTGGAAACCGGCGGCTGCCCGCACACCGCCATTCGCGAGGATGCCTCGATGAACCTGGCGGCGGTGGAAGAGCTGGCGCGCAAGTTCGGCAACCTGGAGGTGATCTTCGTCGAGAGCGGCGGCGACAACCTCAGTGCCACCTTCAGCCCGGAGCTGGCCGACCTGACCATCTACGTGATCGACGTCGCCGAAGGCGAGAAGATTCCGCGCAAGGGCGGGCCGGGCATCACCAAGTCGGATTTCCTGGTGATCAACAAGACCGACCTGGCGCCTTACGTTGGCGCTTCGCTCGAAGTGATGGAGCGTGACACCAACCGCATGCGCCCGGAGCGTCCGTGGACCTTCAGCAACCTGAAGAAAGGTGACGGGTTGCAGGCGGTGATCGACTTCATCGTCGACCGCGGCATGCTGGGCGTGCGGGGCTGAACCTGCCGGACGAGCTAGCGTCGTAAGACCTTTCGCCAAATACGGCAGGATTGGTCTCGATCAGCGTTCTCCAGCCCACCCCAAGCCACTGCGCGCCTACTCTTGGCGCGCCCGAGAGTGTCTTGGGGTCACTGGAGAATTTCATGAGCGTGAGAAATACCTTGTTCGGCGCAGCCCTTGGGCTGTCTGCCGTTGTACAGGCCAGCGAAGAAAAGGCCTTTCGCATCGACGTACCGGTCGGCAAGCCGACCATGGTGCATCAGCTGACCTACCAGGTGATGTACAGCGAGAAGCCCTTCGAACTGGCAACCATCTACTATTTCGACAATGGCCTCTACAAGATCGTCTCGCCGGGTGAGGACCACTACGGCGTGTACCTGGTGGAGGGGGCGACCACCGATCCGGTCTACCGCATCAGCTACCTGTCATTGCCCTCGGCGGACTGGGGCGACAACGTCGCCAAGCACGACCTGACCTTCGACAACCAGCGCAAGGTGTTCCAGCAACAGGCAATCACCCACGCCGACCAGTCCATTCCACCCCAGCATGGCACCTTCACCGAGGCGGCCAACACCATTGCAGACCCTGCACAGATCACCTGGCAGCAGCCTTGATCCAGGCTTGATGAAGAAAACGCCCAGGCCACTGCAAATGCAGGCCTGGGCCAGCACATGGACATAGCTCCAAATGCGCGCACCGAGGTCATGCCATTACAGTCTGGCTGCTCGCACCCCCTTGCAGCCAACTTGAGAAGGTCATGTATGAAGACTGTAATTGCCGCACTCGCAGCGGCCGGTGCGCTATCGACCCTGCTTGCCCTGGCCGACGGCTCGGGCAAGATGTCTACCCAGGTGGTCGAGAAAACCACCGCTGAAAGAAAGCCGTTGGATGAGCAGGCGACTCATCGTTCAACGGAGCCACCTACCCATAGGGCTCAGGCGCGGGGAATGGGCCCAGTGGTTGGCATGGTGTGTGAGAATGGCTACAAGCAGATCGGGGACGACTGCGTATATGCGAACACCGAATTTGAATGATCCTCGCCTGGCCGGCCCAGACACGTTCTGCTACAGCGATGCGGCCACCTTCGCGGCCACCTCGTCCGGCACCCAGGCCTTCCACACCTCGGGGTGCTCGCGCAGGAACCCCAGCGCGGCCTCGCGCGGGTCCTGGCGGGTTTCGCTCATGTGCGCCAGGGCCTGGTTCAGGGTGTCGATGGGCAGGTCGACCTTCTCGAACCAGGCCACCAGCTCCGGGTACTGCTCACGAAATTGCGCCGATACGCCGATCGACAGCTTTGCCGCCAGCGAGCCGCTGCCTTTGGGGTTGGGGTTGGCCGGGTCGGTGAGGGTGGCCCAGGCCTGTTCGTCGAACGCCGGTTCTTCCAGGCGCACCAGGTCGAAACGCCCCATCAGCGGGGTCGGGCTCCAGTAATAGAACAGCACCGGTTGGCCACGGCGGATCGCCGAGGTGACCTCGGCATCGAGGGCGGCGCCGGAGCCGGTGCGGAAGTTGTTGTACAGCCCGTCCAGGCCATAGGCCTTGAGTTTCTGGGTGTTGACGATCTCGGAGGTCCAGCCTGCGGGGCTGTTGAGGAAGCGGCCCTTGCTGGGCGCTTCGGCGTCCTTGAACACCTCGGGGTAGCGCTTGAGGTCGTCGACGCTACGCAGCTCGGGCGCCATGGGCTCGATGCCTTTTGCCACATCGCCCTTGATCACGTAGGCAGGCACCCACCAGCCTTCCTCGGCGTTCTTCACCGTGTCGCCCAGGGCGAACACCTGGCCGGCCTGTTCGGCCTTGACCCAGGCGGGGCTGCGTCCGGCCCACTCTTCGGCGATCACTTGCAGGTCGTTGCGCGCCAGGGCCACTTCCATGCTGACGGTACTGCCGGGGAGGGTGTCGGTTGCGTAGCCATGGCCACGCTCGACGATCAGGCGCAGCACTTCGGTGGTGAACGCGCCGCTTTCCCAGCCGATGGCGCCGAAGTGGATGGGCTCGCGGGCGGTGGCGGCTGCGGCGCTGTCGGTACTGGCCAGGCCGACTGCAAGCAGCAGGCTGGCCAGCAGCGTTGGAATCTTCTTCATCAAGGCCTCGTCGGTTGCCGTTGGCACGTGCGGCAAGTGTAGACCAGGCCTTTTCAGCCTCTTTCCGGGCGTTTTTGACATCCGCCGCCCACTGCTTCAGAGTACGCGCCCTTCATAACAACATCCCTTGGTCCGGCTTCTGCGTAGCCCGCAGCCTGTCGCCGGTGCCTTTGCTTTTGGTCTGTCGTAACGAGGTATTGCACACCATGAATGCAGTTATTGCCGCGGTTGGCATCATGCTCATCCTGAGCCTGTCCCGCGTGCACGTGGTCATCGCCCTGATCATCGGCGCCCTGGCCGGTGGCCTGGTCGGCGGCTTGGGCATCGAAGCCACGCTCAAGGCCTTCAACGGCGGCCTGGGCGGCGGCGCCACGGTGGCGCTGTCGTATGCTTTGCTCGGCGCCTTCGCCGTGGCGATTGCCAAGTCCGGATTGGCCCACGCCCTGGCCGATCGTGCCCTGGCCATGGTCGACCGCCAGGGCCACGCCGATGGCGGCAAGATGAAATGGCTGCTGATTGGCCTGATGCTGGTGGTGGCGGTGTCTTCGCAGAACATCCTGCCGATCCACATCGCCTTCATCCCGTTGCTGGTGCCGCCGCTTTTGTACGTGCTGACGCGCCTGCGCATCGACCGCCGGTTGATCGCCTGCGTCATCACCTTCGGCTTGATCACGCCCTACATGTTCCTGCCCGTGGGTTTCGGCAACATCTTTCTCAACGAGATCCTGCTGGCCAACGTCAGCCGCGCAGGCGTGGATGTCAGTGGCGTCAACGTCACCCAGGCCATGGCCATCCCGGCGGCGGGCATGCTCGCGGGCCTGTTGCTGGCAGTGTTCGTCAGCTACCGGCGCAAGCGCGACTATGACCTGAGCCGCATCGAGCAGGTGGAGCAGGTGAGCGTGCGCTACAACCCGCTGACCTTGTTGGTGGCCGGTGTGGCCATTGCTGCGGCGTTCATCGTCCAGCTGTGGCTGGACTCGATGATCATCGGTGCCATGGTCGGTTTCCTGATCTTCTCGGCCTCGGGCATCGTGCGCTGGAGAGAGACCGATGACCTGTTCACCGAAGGCATGAAGATGATGGCGATGATTGGCTTCATCATGATCGCAGCCTCGGGCTTTGCCGAAGTGATGAAGGCCACGGGGGAAATCAACAGCCTGGTCGAGACCTCGGCGCAATGGATCGGCCACAACAAGGGCATCGGTGCCCTGCTGATGCTGTTGGTGGGGCTGCTGGTGACCATGGGCATCGGCTCGTCGTTCTCCACCGTGCCGATTCTGGCGGCGATCTTCGTGCCGTTGTGCGTGCAACTGGGCTTCGACCCGATCGCCACCGTGTGCATCGTCGGTACTGCCGGGGCCTTGGGCGATGCCGGCTCGCCCGCCTCGGACTCGACGCTGGGGCCGACCTCGGGGCTGAACGTCGATGGCCAGCACCACCATATCTGGGACACCGTGGTGCCCACCTTCATCCACTACAACCTGCCGCTGCTGGCGTTCGGCTGGTTGGCGGCGATGGTGCTGTAGGGTAGGGGCGCTTATCCGCGACCGGGGGACGGGAGGATACGGTTCAGTACCGTACTGCCGTCCTTGCTGCGGGTCAGGTACACCGGCAGCACCTTGGGCAGGTTGTCCACCAGGCGGTTCACTTCGCGGGTGCTGTAGATGCCGCTGATGCGAATGCGCCCGACATTGGCATCGGCCAGCAGCAGCGGTTTGTTCAGGTAGCGGTTGATCACCGGCAGGGCCTGGGACAGGCTCAGGTTGTCCAGCACCAGGCGGCCGTTACGCCAGGCCAGGGCGTTGGCATAATCGCCGCTTTGTGCCAGTTGCGGCTCGAAGTCGCCCACGCGGTAGCTGGCCTGCATGCCAGGGCCGAGGCGATAGCCGCCATCCTTGCTGTTGCTGGACACCAGCACCGAGCCTTCCACCAGCGTCACCTTGACCTGGTCCTGATACTTCCACACGTTGAACTGGGTACCGGTGACCCGGGTCTGGCCGTGGCCGGCCTGCACGATGAAGGGGTGCTCGCTGTCGTGCTTGACCTTGAAGAATGCCTCGCCATTGACCAGGGTGACCTGGCGGCGGTCCTTGAAGTTGAGGTAGCGCAGCTGGGTGTTCAGGTTGAGCTCGACGTCGCTGCCATCGCTCAAGCGCACCTGGCGCACCTGGCCTTCGCTTTCGAAGCGCTGGTAGTGGTTGGGCAGCCAGCCTTGTTCCCAGCCCACCCAGCCGGCCAGCGGCAGGGCCAGCAAAGTGATTACCGCAGCCGAGGCCAAAGGCCGCCATTGCCGTGTGCGGGCCGCACGCGGTGCAACGGGGAAGGGCGTGACCACTGCTTCATTACGCGGCAGCAGGTCGGCGGTCTGCCAGATCTCCTGCATCGCGTGGTACTCCTGGGCGTGCCGTGGGTCGGCCGCCAACCACTGGGCGAATGCTTCACGCTCTGCCGAGGAACAGTCGTCCTCGTGCAGGCGCATGCACCAATGCGCCGCAGCATCGGTGATTGCATCGTCGTCGTTGTGGAGGTGGCGGTCGTGATTCATTGCAGCTCCCGGTTTTGCGCATTCTAACCCCGGAAAGGGTTCCAAGGAACGAGATAATGGCGAATGACTATCAGTTGTGAGTTTTTTCGTCGCTTTTCGCCTCTTGGAAAACGATTGGCACGCCCCGCCATTTATCGCGGAAATACATAGCCTGCTAATAAAGGTTTTGACATTCACTGCTTAGGCAGTAATATTTTGAAATATCCACCTTGAGCGAGCCGTCATGCCGCATTTCACCCCGGAAAATTTCGAGCGTTGCAGCATCGGCATGCTGCTCGGGCGCACCGCCGTGCTCAAGGACCGCATCCTCGATTGGCACCTGGAAGCTGACGGGGTGACCGCCGCGCAATTCAAGGTGTTGATCATCGTCACCCAGTACCAAGTCGATACCCCGGCTGAGCTGTGCCGCTACCTGGGCCTGGACAGCGGCTCGATGACCCGCATGCTCGACCGCCTCGAGCAGAAGGGCCTGATGCTGCGCAAGCGCTGCCCGGAAGATCGCCGCCAGGTCCGCCTGGCGTTGACTGCAGACGGCCAGCGCCTGGCCGATCGCCTGCCGGAAATCGGCGCGATGGCGATGAACGAGTTGGTCGGGGTGCTGGCAGCCGAAGAGCTGCACACCCTCGAGACGTTGCTGGCCAAGGTGCTTCTGGCCGCCGGCGACCCCCTGACGATCGCCCGTTTCGGCGATCGAGAACGCTGAACCCACTTTTCAAGGTATTGCCATGGCTTCTTCTGCGGACGCACCCGCCACCTCCGAGCTGCCCGAATCCAATCGCAAGCGCAAAGCCTGGCTGCTGGCCCTGCTGCTGATCGTCCTGCTCGCAGGCGCCGGTACTTGGGCCTGGTACAGCCTGGTCGGGCGCTGGCACGAAAGCACCGACGATGCCTACGTCAATGGCAACGTGGTGCAGATCACCCCGCTGGTGGCCGGTACCGTCACCAGCATTGGCGCCGACGATGGCGACCTGGTGCAGGCTGGCCAGGTGCTGCTGCGCTTCGACCCCAGCGACAGCGAAGTGGCCTTGCAGGCCGCCAAGGCCAAGTTGGCGCGTACGGTCCGCGAAACACGCGGGCTGTACAGCAACGTCGATGCCCTCAAGGCACAGATGCAAACCCGCCAGGCCGAGCTGAAGAAAGCCCAGGAAAACTACAACCGCCGCAAGGTGCTGGCCGACAGCGGGGCGATCGCCGCCGAAGAACTGTCCCATTCGCGCGACGACCTCACCGCCGCGCAGAGCGCCCTGGACAACGCCCGCCAACAACTGGCCACCAGCACTGCACTGGTCGACGACACCGTAGTGTCCTCGCACCCTGAGGTCATGGCCGCCGCCGCCGACCTGCGCCAGGCCTACCTGGACAACGCCCGCAGCACCCTGGTGGCGCCGGTGACCGGCTATGTGGCCAAGCGCACCGTGCAGTTGGGCCAGCGCCTGCAACCGGGCGCGGCGACCATGGCGGTGATCCCCCTGGACCAGGTGTGGGTCGATGCCAACTTCAAGGAAACCCAGTTGCGTGACATGCGCATCGGCCAGCCGGTGAAGATCACCGCCGACCTGTACGGCAGTGCGGTCACCTTCGATGGCACCGTCGACAGCCTGGGGGCCGGCACTGGCAGTGCTTTCGCCTTGCTGCCGGCGCAGAACGCCACCGGCAACTGGATCAAGATCGTCCAGCGCGTGCCGGTGCGTATCCACCTCGATGCCGCGCAACTGAAGGACCACCCGCTGCGCATCGGCCTGTCGACGGTGGCCGAGGTCGACCTGCACGACCAGAGCGGCCCGGCCCTGGCCCAGCAGCCGCCACAACAGGCCAGCTACACCACTGCGGTGTATGACCAGCAACTGGCCGAGGCCGACAGCCTGATTGCCCGGCTGATCCACGACAACAGTGCCGGTACTGGCAAGACGGCGCTGCGATGAGCAACGCCGCCCCCGCGCAGTTCACCCCGCCGAGCCTGCTGCTGACCACCATCGGCCTGTCGCTGGCGACGTTCATGCAGGTGCTCGACACCACCATCGCCAACGTCGCCCTGCCGACCATTTCCGGCAACCTGGGGGTGAGCTACGAGCAGGGCACCTGGGTAATTACCTCGTTCGCCGTGAGCAATGCCATCGCCTTGCCGCTGACCGGCTGGTTGAGCCGGCGCTTCGGCGAGGTGAAGCTGTTCACCTGGGCCACGCTGCTATTCGTGCTGGCCTCGTTCCTGTGCGGCATCGCCCAGTCGATGCCGGAACTGGTGGCGTTCCGGGTCATACAAGGGGTGGTCGCCGGCCCCTTGTACCCCATGACCCAGACCCTGCTGATTGCCGTCTACCCACCGGCGAAACGGGGCATGGCCCTGGCCTTGCTGGCGATGGTCACGGTGGTGGCGCCGATCGCCGGGCCCATTCTCGGCGGTTGGATCACCGACAGCTACAGCTGGCCATGGATCTTCTTCATCAACGTGCCCATCGGCCTGTTCGCCGCCGCCGTGGTGCGCCAGCAGATGCGGGCGCGGCCGGTGCACACCAGCCATCAGCCGATGGACTACGTCGGCCTGCTGACGCTGATCGTCGGGGTGGGGGCGTTGCAGGTGGTGCTGGACAAAGGCAATGACCTTGACTGGTTCGAGTCGTCGTTCATCGTCATCGGCAGCCTGATTTCCGTGGTGTTCCTGGCAGTGTTCGTGATCTGGGAACTGACTGACCGCCACCCGGTGGTGAACCTGCGGCTGTTCGTGCACCGCAATTTCCGCATCGGCACGATGGTGCTGGTGGGCGGCTATGCCGGGTTCTTCGGCATCAACCTGATCCTGCCGCAGTGGCTGCAGACGCAGATGGGCTACACCGCCACCTGGGCCGGCCTGGCGGTGGCACCGATCGGCCTGTTGCCGGTGCTGATGTCGCCGTTCGTGGGCAAGTACGCGCACCGCTTCGACCTGCGCCTGCTGGCGGGCCTGGCGTTCCTGGCGATTGGCGCCAGCTGCTACATGCGTGCCGGCTTCACCAACGAGGTGGACTTCACCCATGTGGCGTTGGTGCAGCTGTTCATGGGCATTGGCGTTGCGCTGTTCTTCATGCCGACCTTGAGCATATTGCTGTCGGACCTGCCGCCACAGCAGATCGCCGATGGATCCGGGCTGGCAACCTTCCTGCGCACCCTGGGCGGTAGCTTCGCGGCGTCCTTGACCAGCTGGATCTGGATTCGCCGGGCCGACCAGCACCATGCCTATCTCAGCGAGCACATCAGCCAGTACGACCCGGCCACCCAGCATGCGCTACAGCAGCTGGGCGGCGCCAATACCCAGAGTTACGCGCAGCTGGAGCAGATCCTCAACAGCCAGGCCTACATGATGTCGACGGTGGACTACTTCACCTTGCTGACCTGGGTATTCGCCGGCTTGATCCTGCTGGTGTGGCTGGCCAAACCGCCGTTCACGGCCAAGGCCGGGCCGGCCTCGGCGGGGCATTGAAGGGCAGCGATATTGTGTAGGCGCGGTTACTGCGCGGTGCCGAACATACCCGTCCAGTAGATGCCCGCATCGCTCTTCGGGTCGACCGCGTAGGCCGCGCCCAGCTCGCGGAAGTCGGGGTTCATCAGGGTGGCGCAATGACCGGGGCTGGCCAGCCAGCCGTCGACCACCTTGCGCGGTGTGTCGCGCCCGGCGGCGATGTTTTCGCCGATCTGCTGATACAGGTAGCCGGCAAGCTCGGCGCGGTCGCCTGGGGTGCGGCCATCGCGGTCGATATGGTCGAAGTAGTTCTGGTTGGCCATGGCCCGCGTATGGTTGGCGGCAACGCCGGCCAGGGTGGTGTTCCAGGTCAATGCGGGGGCGGCGGCGAAGGGCTGGCCGCCGCATTGGCGCGGCACGTTGCGCGCAGCGTTGATCTCTTGCAGCATTTTCTGGCCCTCGGCCTGCCAGTCGCCCAGGCGGCCGCTGAGCAGCGGACGCGCCAGCACGATGCGCCAGTCGCGGCCTTCCTGGCTGACGCCGATATCGACGAACTGCGGGTCGAGCACCACCTGGCAGAAGCTTTCCTCGATGGCACGCATCGCCGCCGGGGCATCGCGCGGGCCCGACAGGCTGATGGCCTGGACGTTGACCATGGGGTAGGCGGCGCGGGTCATGGCCTGTTGCAAGTCGCGGGTGCCTTCCGGAGACAACGCCAGGCGCGTGTCGCTGTTGAGCGGCGCCAGTTCCAGCGAGGCTTCGCCACCGCAGCGTTGGGTCTGGCTGCGGTAGGCGTTGATCGAATCGATCAGTTGCGCTTCGGCACCGCTGATGGCCTGGGCACTGGTAGAGACCACCAGACCCAGCGACAGGGTGGCCAAGTAGGCAACGGATGACAGGACGCGCATCAAGAATCTCCCTATGACTGGCAGCGGCCTCATGGTATGCGCTGCCCATCCTACACAAGCATCGGGCTTTTGGCCTTGTCTCATGCGTTACGACGGGCTTTGGTTTACCCGCGACAAAAGAGTGGGTAGACCGGTGCCCGGCGCAAAAGTGCAGTGCATGGAAGTCAATTATGACGGCGGCTGAGCGCGCTACGTGCAACTGCGCATGCTCATTCGCCTTTTCGTCCGACTCTGCGCAGGCGGTGCTGTTCCCTCGCCATCACCTTCGGGGGCGCTGCACTTTCAGCGCGCCAGTGCCTGGTTTGGCTTGTAGAACAGGAAGTGACGGGTCTGGGCAGTCCTGCGGTAGGCCTTGGCCCAGTCTGGATGCACGTTGCGGTCATGAAAGTACAAGGCGCCGCCGGTGCTGTCCTTGAGCTGCTGGTTCAAGGCCTTGCGGGCGATTTCCTTGGCGACGCCGTAGCGGCCTTCTTCCTCGACCTGGTCCGGGCGCCCGTCGCACCACCAGGAAAACTGGCAGCTCTTGCTCTCGACGCCTTGCTTGACCACGCCGCAGATGGTGTCGGGAAAGCCCTCGTGGCCGAGGCGGTTGAGTACCACGTTGGCCACTGCGCTCATGTCTTCGGAGTCGGTGCCCTTGGCTTCCCAATAGATCGTGCGGGCCAGGCAGGTGATGCTGTCGTCCATCGGCGCCTGGCCGGCCGGGTCCACGGCTTGCACTTCGCTGGGGGTGAGGGTTTCGCTTTTTTTCGGCGGCGGTGCTTCTTCCACCACCTTTTCCTCCAGTGCCTGGGCCTTGTCTTCGGCGACGGCGGCCTTGGCGCTGTCGGCGGCGTGTAGCGGGGCGTGGAAAGTGCCTGCAAGCAGGGCCAGGGTGAGGCTGGTTACCATCCACGAGTAGCGCATGGCTGTGCTTCCGAAGGGGGGCTGATTTCCATTCTAGTCGCAGGTTGTCAACTCAGCGCAAGGGCCAGCACTAGCGGCAGGGTCACGGCGGCGGCGACTGTCTGCAAGGCGATGATGGTGGCCATCAGCGGTGCGTTGCCGCCCATTTGCCGGGCCATGACGTAGGACGAGGAAGCCGTCGGCAGTGCCTGGAACAGGACGGCTATCACGGCGGCCTGGCCACTGAGGCCCAGTAGCCGGCACAGGCCCCAGGTGGTCACGGGCATGACCAGGAACTTGAACAGCGACGCCGCCATCAACGGCCGCACCTGCTGGCCCAGCCGCGCCCCGCCGAGCGCTGCGCCCACGCACAGCAAGCCAAGGGGCAGGGCGGCCTGGCCGAGCGCCTTGACGGTCGGTTCGAGGCCTGCCGGCAGGCCGATGCCGGTGACCCGCAGCAGCAGGCCGGCTGCACACCCGACGATCAATGGGTTGGCGAAGATCGCCCGGGCAATCGCCAGTGGTGAGCTGTGGCGGGCGCTGAAGCGGGCGAATACCAGTACGCAGAGCAAATTGACCAAGGGCACGATCGAGGCGTTGGCCACCGCTGCCAGGGCGATACCGGCAGTGCCGTAGATACCCGAGGCCAAGGTGGCGCCGATGTAGTTGTTGAAGCGCACGCCGCCCTGGAACACCGAGGTGAAGTCGGCGCCATCGTGGCTGGCCACGCCTTGGTAGAGCACCAGCAGCAGCGCGCCGGCCAGGGTCGAGAGCATCAGCACCGCGACCATCCCCAGCACCGGCACGCCTTCGAGGTTGGCGGTGGCCAGGCCGTGCAGGAACAGCGAGGGCAGCAAGACGTAGTAGCTCAGGCGTTCGGCGCCGGGCCAGAAGGTGTCTGGCAGGAAGCTGCGAACCCGCAGCAAGGTGCCCAGGGCGATCAGCAGGATGATGGGCAGCAGGGTGGTCAGCAGCAGGTGAAGCATGGCGGGCGATCCGTGGACGGGTACCGGCACAGGTTAACGGGGTGAGCGAGCAGAAAAAACCGTTGTTTTCTGTAGTGACTGTTTAGGAAAAATGCACTGTTGTCAGGGCGGTGGGGCGCTATAGAACACGGCCAGCCAGACCGTGGCACTACCTGCCTCGGTCCATTCCACACGATGTCGGCAATGCGCGGGAATGTCCAGGCAGTCGCCCGGCTCCAGCACACGAATATCGGCTTCATGTTCCAGGCGCAGCCCGGCGCGGCCACTGAGCAGCACGATCCATTCGCCTTCGGCCTGGTCGTACCAGAAACCCGGCGGGCTGCACTGGCCGCTGGAGACGATGCGCTCGATGCGCAGGCCAGGCCGTTGCAGCAGGTCGTCTACCTGCTCGGCGGCGTCGGGGGCGAGGGGGGCAAGCTGGCTGAACAGGTTGGCGAGTGGCATGGGGCGGGTGTCCAAGGCGAGGGGCAGGGCACATTGTAGGCACTTAGCGCCCCAGTGGCAGCGCCACGCCAATCAACGCGAACAACCCGCCACAGCACCGGTTGAAACCTCGCCCACCCTTGGCCAGCCAGGGACGAATGCGAAACGCCAGGCGCGCCAACAGGTATTCGACGATGAACTCCACGCTGGCGAAGGTCGCCGCCATGACCACGAACTGCAATGCCAGAGGGCGCTGCGGGTCGATGAACTGGGGCAGGAAGGCGCCATAGAACAGCAGCACCTTGGGGTTGGCCAGGGCCGAGAAAAAGCCCTGGCGCAACAGCCCGGCATTGCTCAACGAGGCCTTGCCCTTGGCCTGCTCCAGGTGCAGCGGCGGGCTGCGCCACAGCTGGATACCCAGCCACAGCAGGTAGGCCCCGCCCACCCACTTGAGCACCACCAGCACCGAGGCCGAGGTTTGCAGCAGCGCGCTCAGGCCGAACATCGCCAGGGCGATCAGGGCGCTGAAGCCGAACACGCCGCCAACGATGGTGAACAAGGTGCGCCGCGCGCCGTACAGCGCACCGTGGGTCAAGGCGAGCAGGCTGTTGGGGCCGGGGGTGAGCGAGAGGCCGATGCTGGCCAGCAGGTAGAGAAGCCAGGTGTCGAGTGCCATGACGATGTCTTCCAGGAATGGATGGAACGCAGTCTAAGGTGCTGCGTTAGCAATCGAGGGTATGATTCGGACATCTAATGGTCATTTATGGACATTGCTGCCCATGACGCCCGACATGCGCCTGCTGATCGTGCCCTTGCCCGAGTTCGCCCTGCTGCCGTTCGGGGCCTTCCTTGATAAGTTGCGCTTCAGCGCCGACGACGAAGACTACAGCCGCCAGCGCTACGTGACCTGGACCCTGGCCGGGTTGACCCCGGACCCGGTGCCGTCGAGCAGCGGCGCTGTGGTACAGGTGCAAAGTGCTGTACAGGCCCTGGCGCTGGGGCAATACGACTACCTGGTGCTGTTCGGTGGGCGTAGCGCAGCGGCCACGGCCAGCCTGGCCGCAAGTTACAAGCCCTTGCTGCGGCGCGCGGCAAAGGCCGGGGTGAAGCTGGTAGGCGTCGACAACGCGGTCTTCCTGCTGGCCGCCTGTGGCCTGCTGGACGGCCACAAGGTGGTGGTGCATTGGCGCCACGAGGCGGAGTTCCGCGCGGCCTTCCCGCGCGTGAAGGTGCAGCCCGAGCAGCTCTACTGCTTCGACGGTGCGCGCATTTCCTGCGCCGGTGGCACTGCGGCCATCGACCTGGCGGTAGAGCTGCTGTCGCGAGCCAGTGGCCGGGCACGGGCGCTCAAAGGCCTGGCCGACATGCTGGTAGACGAGACCCGCGACAGCCGCCACGCCCTGCGCTCGCTGGAAACCGGGACCGGGCGGGGGCGCCAGGTACAGCGCGCCACGGCGCTGATGCGTCATCACCTGGCCTCAGGGCTTTCGGTGGAGCAACTGGCGGCGCAACTGGGTATCAGCCGACGTCAGCTCGACCGCCAGTTCCTCGGCGAGCATGGCATGAGCGCCAAGGCTTGGTGGCTGGAGATGCGCCTGCAACAGGTGCGCTGGCGCTTGCTCAATTCCAGCCACAGCCTGGCGCAGATCGCCGAGGAGTCGGGCCTGGGCGATGCCAGTTACCTGGGCAAGCAGGTACGTCGGCGTTTCGGCTGCACGGCGCTGGCGCTGCGCGATGGCTGTGAGCCGCGTCTTGATTGAAACGCTGTCCATCGAGTGACGGCGCCCGCAGCCTGAGGCATGCTTGCGGCCTTTGGCGTCACGCAAGGGGCGGGGAATGAAGAAACTGGTGCGCATGGACGATTTGCAGGTGTTCGTCAGCACGGTCGAGGCCGGCGGCCTGTCGGCTGCCGCGCGGCAGTTGGACATCTCCCCGGCGCTGGCCAGCGCGGCGTTGCAGCGCCTGGAACGGGCGCTGGGCATTCGCCTGCTGGTGCGCTCCACCCGCCGCCTGCGGCTGTCGGACGATGGCGAACGCTACCTGCCCCACGCGCGCCAGGCCCTGGCAGCGCTGGGTGATGGCGAGCTGGCGCTGGAGCAGGCGCGTGATGTGCTGGCCGGGCCGCTGCGCCTGTCGTTGCCGTCGGATTTGGGGCGCAATGTGCTGCTGCCCTGGCTGGATGAATTCCAGGCGGCCTACCCGCAATTGCAGCTGCAACTGCGCATCAGCGACCAAGTCGCCGACCTGGTGGGCGAACACCTCGATGCCAGCATTCGTTATGGCCTGCTGGCCGACTCCAGCCTGGTGTCGCTGCCGCTGGCCCCCGCCAACCGTCGCGCCGCCTGCGCAGCCCCTGCCTACCTTGCCCGGCATGGCGCGCCGCAAACCCCCGCGCAACTGGCCGGGCATAACTGCCTGCGCTACGTGATGGGCGAACAGACACATGATCGCTGGAGCTTCCACGGCGACGAAGGCGTGACCACGGTGCAGGTCACAGGCGATCGCAGCAGCGACGATGCCGATGTGGTCCGGCGCTGGGCGGTGGCGGGGGTAGGGGTGGTGTACAAGTCGCGACTCGATGTGCTGGAGGATATCCGCGCCGGGCGCCTGGTAGAGCTGCTGCCCGGGCTGGTCGGGCAGCCGGCGCCGTTGCAGATGATGTGCGCCCACCGGCATTCGCTGACGCCCGCGGTGCGCCTGCTGCACAGCTTTTTGCTGGAGCGGTTCGACAGTTACCTGGGATAGGCCAGGTTGCCTACCATGCCGCCTCGGCAACCTTTTCAAATTGTGTCCCCAGGACTCGTTTCCAGTGCCGCAGGCCAGGTGCGGCGCGGGTTATGTTCGATTGATGAGCCAGTTTCATAGGCGCATTGCGTTTGCGTGCCGTAGTCGTCCGGCGCAGGCGAAGCTAGATTCCCGCTATGTCAAAAAGCGGGGGTTTTGCTGTGACCATCCAATTCGTCAACACCATCAAGATCAAGTTGCCCGAGCGTTTCAGCGACGCTTTTGCGCAGTCTGCCCAGGCCTATGTGCTGCGCCTGCAGCAGTCTTCTGGGTGCCATGACTATGTGCTGGTTCAAAGCACCCAGGATCGATGCCTTTGGTGGCTCAGCGGCTACTGGGAAAACCAACAGTTGATGGAGCGATCGTTCGAGGGCGCGGCCATGGCCGAGTTGCTGGACCAGTTGATCCTGCATGGCGCGAGCCTGAGCTTTGGCATGTTTGCCCATGGCATGGCTAAACCCCATGGCCATTGATGCTGAGCTACTGCAGCGCATAGACCTCAACAGCTTGCTGGCATTCTTGTTGATCTATCACGAGCACAGCGTGAGTCGTGCAGCCGAACAGCTAGGCATCACCCAGCCTGCGGTGAGCAACACGCTCGCCAAGCTGAGGCTGCATTTCGGCGACCCGTTGTTTGTCCGAGACGGCAACGCGCTGGTTCCCACTCCATTGGCCCAGCATATCGCCAAGGAACTGGGCCTGGCGTTCGAGCATATCCAGCGGTGCCTGAAGCAGGCTCGGCCGAGCCGCTGAGCACCGTTCACTCGCGCCGGGTAGTGCTGGGGCGTCGAGTGAACGGCATCGCACCGAACGCTAGCGGCCTTGCGGGGCTTGGAGCGTGCTCATGTCGATGACGAAGCGGTAACGCACATCGGCACGCTCCATGCGCTCGAACGCCTCGTTGATCTGATCCATGCGGATCATCTCGCACTCGGGAAGGATGTTCTTTTCCGCGCACAGGTCGAGCAGTTGCTGGGTTTCGCGAATACCGCCAATCGGCGAGCCCGCGACCCGGCGGCGGCCGCGAATCAATGGCACGGTGTTTTGCTCATCCATCGGCCCGAGCTGGCCAACCAGCACGAGCGTTGCATCGACGTCCAGCAACGGCAGGTAGGGATCCAGCGGGTGCTTGACCGGGACCGTATCGATGATCAGGTCGAAGCTGGAGGCGGCCGTGGCCATCTCTTGCGCATCGCTCGAGGACAACAGGCGCTTGGCCCCCAGGGCCAGGGCATCGGCTTGCTTGTCGCGGTTGCGACTGATCACGCTGACCTCGGCGCCCAGGCCTACCGCCAGTTTGACGGCCATATGACCCAGGCCACCGAGCCCGATCACACCGACCCGGCTGCCAGGCACCACATTCCAGGTGTGCAGGGGGGAATAGGTGGTGATGCCTGCGCACAGCAGCGGCGCAACCCTGGACAGGTCGAGGTTGTCAGGCACACGCAGCACGAATTCCTCGCGCACCACCAGGTGCTTGGAGTAGCCGCCGTAGGTCATTTCGCCGGTGATGCGGTCCTTGCTGTTGTAGGTTTCGGTGGCGCCTTCGCGACAGAACTGCTCTTCACCCTTGCGGCATTGATCGCAGCTCAGGCAGGCATCGACCAGGCAACCGACGGCGACTGCATCGCCAATCTTGTAGCGGCTGACTGCGCTGCCCACGGCGCTCACCCGCCCGACGATTTCGTGGCCGGGCAGGACCGGGTGGACCGCCCAGCCCCAGTCACTGCGCGCGGTATGCAGGTCGGAGTGGCAGACACCACAGTAGAGGACGTCCATGGCTACGTCGTTTGGCCGCAATTCACGGCGATTGAACGTCCACGGCGCGAGTGGGCTTTTTGGCGTCTGTGCTGCATAACCGATAGTAAGCATGGTGCACCTCGATGTTCAGACGAATTGAGTGGCGGCTCAATGCTAGACAACTTCGAGGTGCCGGATTGCAGTGCGTAGGTGCATAGGGTCGTAAGCTGGGCTCATGAATCGCTTGGCGTCACGCCTGCAGTACCTTGAACCCGTGGCTGCCATCGCGCTCCAGTTGCGCGACCAGCCCGAACTCCCAGTCCAGGTAACCCTGCATCGCCTCGCGCGGGTTGTCGGTGCCTTCATAAGGGCGGCGGTAACGGTCGCTGCGCGGCACGGCCAGGTGCGTCTCGCCGTCTTGCAGGGGCTTGCCCGCCGCTACCCAGCGGGCGGTGCCGCCTTGCAGCAGGTACACCGGTTTACGCGTCAGCGCCTGCAGGTCGACTGCGGCGAAGCGGGCCAGCAGGCTGCTGGCGCAGGTCAGCACATAGCGTTCGGCGACGGGAAGCGTCTCCAGTGCTTGCGCCAGCTGCGCGCGAATGACCCAGTGCGCACCGGGGATGTGGCGCTTGACGTAGTTGGCGCTGGCAGTGAAATCCAGCACCACGGTGGCGCTGTCGTCCAGCCAGGTAGCCAGTTGCTCCACATCGACTTCGGCGACCTGTGGCAACGTGGGCAGGGGTGGCTGCCAGTCGCCGGTTTCGCTGAAGTCGTCCGCGCTCAGCCCGTCGAGCACCGCCACCTGCCAGCCCATCTGGGCCAGCCAGGAGGCGCTCATATTGGCGCGCACGCCGTCGTCGTCCACCAGCACGATACGCGCGCCGCGTACGCTGGCCGTGTGATCGGTCTCTTGCACAAGCTGCCCGCCCGGCGTGCTGCGGCTGCCGGGCAGGTGCCCGGCGGCGTATTCCTCGGGGGTGCGCACATCGAACAGGTAGGTGGTGCGGTGATCGTCCGCCTGCCAGGCGGCGAGGCCTTGGCAATCCAGGCGCTGCACGCCTGCGCGGTCGGCCAGGCTGCGGGCGCGCTGGGCAGCGCTTTGGCGGGTGGTTTCGGATACTTCGGTAAAGCGCTGCGCCTGGCCGTGGGCCAAGGCCTGGCCGGCCAGGGTCCAGCCGATGGTGCCATTGCGCAGGGCCGCCACCGGGTTGGGAATGCCTGCGTTGAGCAGCGACTGGGTGCCGATGATGCTGCGGGTGCGCCCGGCGCAGTTGACGATGACCTGGGTGGCCGGGTTCGGGGCCAGCTCGGCCACCCGCAGCACCAGCTCGGCGCCCGGCACGCTGATGCCGCCGGGAATGCTCATGGTCTGGTACTCGTCGAAACGCCGGGCATCGAGCACCACCAGATCGGCCTTGGCATCGAGCAGCGCCTGCACCTGTTCGGACGGCAACGACGGCGTGTGGCGCACGCTCTCCACCAGCTCGCCAAAGGCCTTGCTCGGCACGTTGACGTCGCGAAACAGCTCGCCGCCCGCTTCACGCCAACCCGCCAGGCCTCCCTCGAGCACGGCCACATCGCTGTAGCCCAGGGCTTGCAAGCGCTCGGCAGCCAGCCTGGCCAGGCCTTCGCCGTCATCGTAGACAGTGATCGCAGTGGTGCGCCTAGGCACGCGGGCATAGGTTTCCAGCTCCAGTTTCGACAGCGGGATATTGGCCGCGAACAACGGGTGTTCCTGGGCGAAGGGGTCTTCTTCGCGTACATCGATCAGTGCGAGTTCCTGGCGGGCCAGCAAGGCCTGGCGGATGTCGTGGTAGCGGCGGGTGCTGAAGGTACTCATGGGGCAGGGTTCTCTTTGGACAGGTCCCAGAGGTTGGGCAGGAGGGTGTTGGAATAACCGGAAATGAAGGGCTTCTCGCTGCCATCGGGCAGGTACACGGCCCGGCTGACCGCGCCGATATTGGCGCCGTAGACGTGGATGCTGATCGACACGCGGTCATCGAAGGCGTTGCTGACCTGGTGGATATCGCCGATGCGTGGCGACACTGCCTCTACCTGGCCGGGCGCAAGGCGCACTGGCGCGCCACTGGGCTGCAAGGCGCCCTGGGCATCGCGGGCAAAGCCCTGGGCATGCTCGGCGCCGCGCAGCATGCCGATCAGGCCCCAGACCCGGTGGTCATGGATGGGCGTGGACTGCCCCGGCCCCCAGACGAAACTGACGATGGAGAAGCGCTGACGTGAATCGCAGTGCAGCAGGTACTGCTGGTAGCGCTGTGGGTCGGGTACGGCCAGGGCATCGGGCAGCCAGTCGTCGTGGGCCACCAGGTCTTGCAGCAGCCGTTGGCCGTGGTCGAGGAGGGTGGGCTCGTCGGGGTGGCGGTCCAGCAGGTCGGACAGCTCGCCGATGAAGTGGCGCAAGCGCGCAAGGTGCGGGGTGTCGCTCATGGTTCGGGCTCAGGCTGACAATCGTGAAGTCACCCTAGCAATTGCTTGAATATTCTCAAAATTCAAAATATTCATAAGCTAATATGCGCATTATGCATTTGTTCGGTGGGTGTTTTTATCTAAAAAATTTGCATGTAGCAGGCATTAGGTTATGCCTATAACGAATTTTACAGGGGGTCTTGAAGTCGCTAGCGTATAAGCAAGAACCTGCTTAGCTTCAAACGCTATAACACTTTCCATGGACCTCACCTGAACGGGAGAACGCCCCGCATGAGCGTGCAATTTATCGGCATGATCGGCCATCGGTCCGTGTCGGAAACCCTGGCTCCCAGTGGCCCGATCTTCGACAAAGCCTACATCACGCGCTTTGCCCAGGCCCATGAGCAGGCCGGCTTCGACCGAATTCTGGTGGGCTACTGGTCCGATCAGCCTGACGGCTTCCTGGTGACCGCGCTGGCCGGCCAGGCCACTTCTCGTATCCAGTTCCTGCTCGCCCATCGCCCCGGCTTCGTGGCGCCAACCCTGGCTGCCCGCAAGTTGGCGACGCTCGAACACCTGCTCGACGGGCGCCTGGCGGTGCATATCATCAGCGGCGGCAGCGACACCGAGCAGCGCAAGGACGGCGACCACCTGGCCCATGACCAGCGTTATGCGCGCAGCGATGAGTTCCTCGAGGTGGTGCGCCGGGTATGGACCGAGCAAGCGCCCTTCGACCATGTCGGCGAGCACTACCAGGTGGCCGGCGCGTTCTCGGCGATCAAGCCGTTGCAGCAGCCGCACCTGCCGATCTATTTCGGCGGCTCATCGCCTGCGGCTCTGGCGGTGGCGGGCAAGCATGCCGATGTGTATGCGCTGTGGGGCGAGTCGCTGGAGCAGACCGCCGAAACCATCGCGGCGGTGCGCGAGCAGGCGGCCCGCCATGGGCGCAGCGTGCAGTTCAGCGTGTCGTTCCGGCCGATCATCGCCGACACCGAGCAGGCCGCCTGGGCCAAAGCGCAGACGATCCTGGGCCAGGCCCGCGAGCGGCTGGCCGCCAATGGCCCGGTGATCGCCCACAAACCGCAGAGCGTGGGCGCACAACGCCTGCGCGACACCGTGGCCAAAGGCGAGCGGGTCGATGAGCGGCTGTGGACCGGCATCGCCGCGCTGGTCGGCGGCGGGCACAATTCCACCGCCCTGGTCGGCACCGCCGAGCAGGTGGCCGATGCCTTGCTGGCCTACTACGACCTGGGCGTAACCACGTTCCTGATCCGGGGCTTCGACCCGCTCGCCGATGCCGAGGACTACGGTCGCGAATTGATCCCGCTGACCCGCGCCAAAGTGGCCGCGCGCCACACCTGAATACGACCCCTTACCCCTGATACGAGACCGCACGCGCGGATCGCCCTGACATGCCCATCGTGGCATCTGGAGACGAACGTGCGTTACCTCAAGCAACTGGCCGCCGGTGTGCTGGCCACCTCCCTGAGCCTGGCCGCCAGCGCGCAAACCTTGGTGGTCGGAGACCAAAGCTTCAACGCCCGCGCCGTGATGGAGGCGGCCGGGGTGCTCGACGATGTGCCCTACACCCTGGAGTGGAAGCAGTTCACCGCAGGCTCGCCGGTGGCCGAGGCGCTCAATGTCGGCAGCCTCGACATCGGCCTGCTGGGCGATGCACCGCCGCTGTTCCTCGGCGCCCTGGGCGCGCCGATCAAGGTCATCGCGGTGTCGCGGCAGAACCTCGAAGGCGTGGCCATCCTGGCGCGCAAGGACTCTGACATCCACAGCCTGGCCGACCTCAAGGGCAAGCGGGCGGCGATCTGGAAAGGTTCGTGGAGCCAGCAGCTGCTGTTCACCGCCCTGGACAAGGCCGGCGTGCCGCGCGACGCCCTGGAGCTGCGCTACCTGAGCGCACTGGATGCCTCCCACGCGCTCGATGGCGGCTCGGTGGATGTGATCGCCACCTGGGAACCCTATGTCACCCAGCAAAAACGCCAGGGTGCACGGGTATTGGCCACTGCCGAAGGGCTGATTCCCGCGCAGAGTTTCGTGGTTGCAAATGCTCGCTCGGTAGAAGACAAGCGGGCGCAGATCGCCGATTTCCTCCAACGCCTGAAGAAAGCCCGCGACTGGACCCTGAGCGACCCGGCCCACACGTCGGCCTACGCCGACGCCTGGGCCAAGAGCACCCGCGCCGACCGCGAGATCGCCCGCGCCTGGTTTGCCCAGGCGCGCACCGACCTTGCGCCCCTCAACCCGCAGGTGGTGGTGGATGCGCAGAAGACCGTGGACTTCTTCGCAGGTCTCGGGCTGATCAAGGCCTACCCGGCCAGCAGCCTGTTCGATACCTCGTTCTCGCCGGCGCTGCAGGCCCCGGTGGTCAGCAAGCACTGATTCAGCCCTTTTCGCGGCGGTTCGGCGCCCCGACAAGCCCGCGAAGAGGGCTTCAAGGACAACCCAGGAGCCCTCATGACCAAACGACAGATCAAACTCGGTGCCCTGACCATGGGCTGCGGCGGCCCCGGCCGCCACAACCTGTGGCTGGACCCGCAACTGCCGGCCGATGCCAGCGTCAATATCGACTGGTACATCGATATCGCCCGCCAGGCCGAGGCGGCGCTGTTCGACCTGATCTTCATCGTCGACAGCCAATTCATCACCCCCGGTTCGCCCTCCCATTACCTCAACCGCCTGGAGCCGCTGACCCTGCTTTCGGCACTGGCGGTAAGCACCCGCCATATCGGCCTGGTCGGCACCCTCACCACCTCCTACAACGCGCCGTTCAACGTGGCCCGGCGCCTGGCCTCGCTGGACCTGATCAGCAAGGGCCGCGCAGGCTGGAACGTGGTCACCAGCGGTGATGCCGGCACCGCCGGCAACTATGGGCTGGACGAGCACTACGACTACGACACCCGCTATGCCCGCGCCCTGGAGCACGTCAAGGTGGTGCAGGGGTTGTGGCATTCCTACGAGGACGATGCCTTCGTGCGTGACCGCAGTACCGGCCAGTTCCTCGACCCGGCCAAACTGCATGCGCTGAACCACAAGGGCGAGTACTTCTCGGTGGTCGGCCCGCTGAACATCCAGCGCTCGCCCCAGGGCCAACCGGTGATCTTCCAGGCCGGTGACTCCGAGCAGGGGCGTGATCTGGGCGCTGCGAGCAGCGATGTGGTCTTCACCCATGCCGCCAGTATCGAGCAGGGCCAGGCGTTCTACCGCGACATCAAGGGCCGTGCCGCGCGCCTGGGGCGTGACCCGGAGCAATTGCTGGTGCTGCCCGGGGCCGAGATCTACGTCGGCGACAGCGATGAGCATGCGCGCGAGATCGAGCGCCATTACCACCAAGCCGACCACAGTTTCGAGCTGGCACTCAAGGAGTTCGGGCGCAACTTCGGCTGGCACGACTTCAGCCAGTACGACCTCGATGCGCCGTTCCCGCAGCAGAGCCTGGAGTACGCCCGCAGTAGCTTCTTCACCCAGGCCAAGCGTATTGCCGACCAGGCCAGGGCGCAGGGTTTCACCCTGCGCCAGGCGGTGGAGTTCGGTCGCCAGCTGCGTCCCGGCGCCTTCGTCGGCAGTGCCGAGACGGTGGCGGCGAAGATGGCCGAGTGGTTCGAGGCGCGGGCCCTGGATGGTTTCAATATCTACATTGGCCACCCTGGCCAGTTCCGTCGCTTCACTCAGGAGGTGGTGCCGTTGTTGCAGGAACGCGGGGTGTATCGCACCGCATATGAAGGCTCTACCTTGCGCGATAGCCTCGGGCTGTCGATACCGCGCTTCGTTCGCTAGAGATAGCGGTCAATCCTGGTAGCCCAGGCCGTCGCGCTCCAGTTGGCGGATCAGCGCATCCCAGTGCCGCTGGATGCCTTCGCCAAGGCCGTCGGAAAAGCGCTTGGACTGTTCATGCACCTTGGCGATGGCGGCGGGCGAGGCGTGTTGCAAGTGTTCGTTGCCGCCGGCCTGCGCGGCGATCTGGATCGCACAGGCCCGCTCCAGCCCGTGCAGCTCACGGAACGCGTGCTCGACACTGATGCCGCCGGTGAGCAGGCCGTGGTTGCGCAGGATGAGGATATTGCTGTCACCCAGGTTCGCCACCAACCGCGCCTGCTCGTCCAGGTCCAGCGCCACGCCCTCGTAGTCGTGGTAGACCACGCGGCTGTAGTAGGCCAGGGCATGCTGGGAAATCGGCAGCAGGCCATCGCGCTGGGCAGACACGGCAGCGCCATCGCGGGTATGGGTGTGCAGTACCGCCTTGAGGTCGGGACGGGCGCGGTGGATGGCGCTGTGGATGACATAGCCGGCCTGGTTGATGCCCAGGCCCAGCGGGTCGTCGATGATCGTGCCATCGACGTCCACCTTGACCAGGTTGGAGGCGTTGACTTCGTCGAACAACAAGCCGAAGGCGTTGATCAGGAAATGCTCCTGCGGGCCGGGTACGCGGGCAGAGAAGTGCGTGTAGATATGGTCGGTCCAGCGCAGTTGCGCCGCTAGGCGATAGGCCGCGGCCAGTTTGACCCGCACCTCCCATTCCTCTGCGCTGAAGCGGGCTCGGGGTAGGGCGGGTGGGGGGGGGGACAGTGAATGCATGTCGGCTCTCCTTAGGCTGGGCAATGGGCTGGAGGAACCCTATGCCGGGGCGTTGGAGGCTGTAAAAGGCTTTGTCGTTATATGCTAATTATTTGTTTTTAATGTTTTTAATAATGCGGTTTATTTATTTTGTGTCTGCAGCCGCAGCCCCGCGATTTCGCCGAACAGCTCCACAGGCTCCTGCAGGTTGCCCAGGTAACGGGGGTGGAACAGCCACAGGTCGACCTGTGGCTTGAAGTCACTGACGTTCAGCACTTCCAACTGCTCCAGATGACGGCTGCCCAGCAGCAACGGCTCGGGTACCAACCCCAGGCCCTGGCCATTGGCAACCAGCCCCAGTTGCAGCTCGGTGCCGAAGGTTTCCAGGCTGATCGACAGCGACAAACCCTGTTCGCTCAGGGCACGCTGCAAGCCTGCGCGAAAGCCGCAGCCATCAGGGTTGAGCACCCAGCCACGGGTGTAGCAATCACGCAGCTTGTAGCTGCGCTTGCCGGCGCTACCCTTGGCTGTCACCACGCGCAGCGGCATGCGGGCGATGGAGTGGCTGGCGATGCCTTCGGGGAAGATCTTGCCAGTAGGGAACAGCGCCGCCGCAGCGTCCAGCTCGCCGTTCTCCATGCGCGTGACCAAGCTGCTGCCCCAGCCGCTGGTGACCTGGGTACGCAGGTCCGGGTAGGTCTCGCGAATGCGTGCCAGGGCGTCGAGCAATACCACGTCGCCCAAGGTCTGCGGCACGCCCAGGCGCAAGGTGCCCGAGGGCGCGCCGTCGCTGGCTACCAACTCGCGCAGGGCGTCTATCTCGCGCAGTATCGCCTTGCACTGCTGGTACACGCGCAGGCCCATGGGCGTGGGCTTGAGTGGCTTGGTGTTGCGGTCCAGCAAGGTGGCGCCCAGGTCGTGCTCGAAGTTCTGCACCCGCCGCGTGATGGCCGGCTGGGTCAGTTGCAGGGCCTCGGCGGCGAGGTTGGTCGACTGGCAACGGATGACCGCCACGAAGGCGTCCATGTCATCGATTTTCATATTCGGCGCTCACATATTGAGACGATGGGACATGCCTGCGAAGAATAATCCTGTGAGCGTCTGCTGTCATGTGCGGGTTGGTACGCCATGTAAAGCATGCTTGACATTCGCTCTGGCAGTCGCCAATGTAAAACACCCTTTACATCGGAGGTTCCAAGCATGGGACGCAAGCGCTTTATCGTCGAGTTCTTCCTGGCCTTCCTCGCCTACGCGGCCTGTGTCGCGCTCAGCAGTTACCAGGTTGCCGTCAGCGAGGAAGGTGCAGGCAAGGTTGCCTGGGCCTTGCTGCCAGTGCCGTCGATGTTGCTGATCGCCTGGGTGGTGGTGCGCCAGTTGCGGGCGGTGGACGAACTGGCCCGGCGCATTCAATTCGATGCACTGGCATTGGCCTTCCTGCTCACTGCGCTGGTCACCTTCAGCTATGGCTTCCTGGAAACCGCCGGCTTCCCGCGCCTGTCGATGTTCATGGTCTGGCCGCTCATGGGGGTGTTGTGGATGGTTTGCACCATCATGGGTACGAGGCGCTACCGGTGAACAACCACATTCGTGCGCTACGTGCCGAGCAGGGCTGGTCCCAGGCGGAGCTGGCCGAGCGCCTGGGGGTGTCGCGCCAGACAGTCAATGCCATCGAGACCGGGCGCTACGACCCCAGTCTGCCACTGGCTTTCACTATTGCGCGGGTATTGGGCTTGGCGATCGAGCAAATCTTCGAACCCACTGAACCGGTACAGTGATGTGTACGGGAATAATTTAACCTAACTGTATCGCTCGAGAGGGCGCTCGGCTCCGTTAGTGTGTAGGCACGATAACCAGAAACCTGACGGAAACCTCGCCATGCTCGGCTCCTACGACCTGCTGACCGCCTTCGTGCTCTACGCCTTCGTGTCCTCCATCACCCCTGGCCCGAACAACACCATGTTGCTGGCCTCGGGGGTGAACTTCGGCGTGCGCCGCTCGATTCCCCATGCCCTGGGTATCAGCATCGGCTTCATGGTCATGGTCCTGGCGGTGGGCTTTGGCCTGGGCGAGCTGTTCAAGGCCTGGCCGCCGCTTTACACGGTCCTGCGCTACGTGGGCGCTACCTACTTGCTGTACCTGGCGTGGAAGATCGCTACCTCCGGGCCGATGTCCGGTGATACCGATGGCTCGCGCAAACCCTTGAGTTTCCTGGGCGCTGCGGCCTTCCAGTGGGTCAACCCGAAGGCCTGGGTCATGGCGATCGGCGCCATCACCACCTACACCCCGGCCCAGGGCTATGTGGTCAACGTCATCGTCATTGCCGCGCTGTTCGCTTTGGTCAACCTGCCCAGCGTCGGGATCTGGGTGATGTTTGGCAGTGCCTTGCGCCGTGTGCTGCAAAAGCCACGCTGGCTGATGCTGTTCAATGTCGTGATGGCCTTGTTGCTGGTTATTTCGTTGTATCCGCTGCTGTTTGTAGAATCGTCGTTTTCCTAGAACCACAAGCGCGGCGTACCGATGCAGTTTATTCCCTGGTCCCATGATTGCTCTGAAGGCTTCACCTTGCGCGGTTGGCGCACCCAGGCCACTGGCCGGCCCTTGCTGCATTTCCTGCACGGCAACGGCTTTTGCAGCCTGGCCTACCAGCCTTTGCTGCTGCGCCTGGGCGAGCACTTCGACCTGTGGCTCAGCGATGTCCAGGGCCATGGTGACAGCGATCACGGCGGTGTTTTCCGCGGCTGGAACCGCACCGCGGCGCTGGCGGTGGAGGCCTTCGAGTCCGGCAGGGGCGAGTATGGCGATGTGCAGCGCGTGGCGGTCGGCCATAGCTTCGGGGGTGTGCTGACCGGTCTTATCCTGGCCAGCCAGCCCGAGCTGTTCGCCCGGGCCGTGCTGCTCGACCCGGTGCTGTTCAGCCGACGCATGCTCGGGGTGATGGCTGCGGCAGCCATGGTTGGCCTGCACGGTCGGCACGCCCTGGCGCGCAAGGCCGCGACCCGGCGCAGCCACTGGCCGGACCGCGAGGCGGCGCTGGCCTCGTTGCAAGGGCGGGGGATCTTCAAGGGCTGGAGCGAAACTGCGCTGCATGCCTATATCGAACATGCCATCGGCGACCATGGCGAAGGGGTGGTGCTCAAGTGCCGCCCGAGCCGCGAGGTAGAGATTTTCAGCTCGTTCCCCGCACGCATGTGGCCGACTCTGGCGAGCATCGACACCCCGACGCTGATCCTGCATGGCGAACAGACCTACCCCTTCGTGCCCCGCTCGGTGCAGCGTCTGGTGGCGCTCAACGCCAAGATCAGCCAGCAGCAGGTGGCGGGCGGGCACTGCTTCATGCAGGAGGACCCGGCCATGGCGGCGGAGCGAGTACTGGCGTTCCTGCAGGGCTAAGCTGAAAAGGCCCCATTGCTGGGGCTTTTTTATCCATGGGCATTAGGCATTTCGCTGGCTGCCGGCATCCATGTCGGTATCGCCCCACGGACGCCAGTTGTCATTCTTGCGGTCATGCCCGTGAGGGCCTGGGCTGGTGGTGGAGCCTGCCAGGTGCTGTTCCCAGAGGTTCTTCTTGTCCGGGTCGCCATCCTTGTGCAGGTAGGGCGCCAGCCGCGACAGCGAGCTGCCTTTGTGGTCCTCGGTTTCCTGGAAGTGCTGCCACTCGGCGGACTGGTAGTCGAACATCGACTTGTCGTCCGGTGTATCGCGGTCACCATACATGTAGGTGGCGTAGCGCGCGTATTCCAGCTTGTCGCCCCAGTCGTCCTTGGTCACCCCGGCGCCGGCCAGGTCCTTGAAGAACTGCCCCTGGGAGTCGGTCAGCTTCTGCATCTTGGCGTGCTCCACCGCTTCGGCAATCAGGGTGCCGGCCACCCCGAACACCACACCGGCCACGGCGAACACGGGCCCGGCGATACGTGAACCCATGGCCAGGCCACGCACCACGGTGGAAGCCACGTCCCCCGCCAGCTTGCCGGCCAGGTGCGCGCCTTTGGGGGCGAACATCGCGATGGTGTTGGACACCGCCATGCCGGTGCCGGAGATACCGGCGCCCAGGGAGATACCTGCGTCGGCCTTCTCCAGCGCGGTCTTGGCGTTCTTCAGTTTGCGCGCGCCGGACACGATGTCCATCACGCCGCCGGTCAGGTCCAGGCCCGAGCCGCCCATGAAACGCAGGAACGAGCGCCCGGCAGCGGCAGCGAAGCTGGGCTTCTTGGCATCCGGCGCGCCGCCAGGGATGTCCTTGACCCCCATCTTCTCGCCCAGCGACTTGACGGTCTGGTCGTATTCCTTGAGCTCGGTGGGCGTAAGGTTGCCGACGTCGAGCTTGTCGAGGGTCGCGGAGGCGCTTTTGACGCGGTTGGAGATCGCGTCGGCGAGGGCATCGGAGGTGCCGATCTTGTCTTTGCCCCAGACGTCCGGGAAGTTTTCGTCCAGCAGGCCGAGCCACTGGGTGGCGTTGACCTTGGGTTTCTGCTTGCCGTCGACATCCACGGCTGGGTCGAAGGAATGCTTGCCACCCAGGGTCTCGACGATGTTCGAGCCGAACTTGAGGAAGTCGTTGGTGGAACTCAGGCCACCGACCAAGTCGCGTACGGCCGCCAGTTTCTGGTCATCGGTCATGTCGTTCCAGCCGCCGCCATTGGCCAGTTGCATGGCGCTGCTGACAATGTTCATGGTGCCGGACATGGCGCCCAGCGAGCCGGTGGAACTGGCGGTGTGCAGCAGCTTCTTCAGCGAGCCTGCGGTTTCCTCGCGGTTGTTGGCCAGGCCCTTGAGCTGGTTGTCGACCACCTTGTCGATGGCGCCGGCATCGCCACTTTGTGCGGCCAAGCGCACGGCGGCGGCGATCTTGCTGTTTTCGCCCGGTGTCAGGCCCTTGATGTGGCCATCGAGGATATCCACCTCATCCAGCATTTTCTTGTACAGGTCGTAACTCTTGTCGCCCTTGTCCAAACCGCCCAGGACCGCGTTGATGCCGCCCTTGAGGATGGTGACGGTCAGGCGCAGGCCCGTCTCGGCGTTTTCTGGCTCGATCTTGTCGGGGTTCTCGATGTAGGTGTTGAGCTGGTGCGTCATCATGTTCTGGTCGAAGGTCTGGCGGCGCGCGGCGTAGCTGTCCGGTTCCAGGATGCGCAGTGACTCGAAGTAGCGGTCTACGTCCAGCTCGGCGATTTCCACCTTCTTCGGATCGCCCGAGTCGTTCATGGCGATCACGTAGTCTTCGAAGTCGAGGTTGGCATCGCGGCTGCCTTCCTTGAACAGGGCCGGGAACACCTGCTCGCGGACTTCCGTCAGGCGCTCCTCCGACAGGCCGCTGACGCTGTGTTTGAGCTCCTTGTCGTATCGCTCCTTGATGCTCTCCTTGCTCATCAGGGTGGAGATTTCCTTGGCCAGTTTGTCCTCGTCGACGATTTCCTTGACGTCGTGGCCTGTGAGTTTGGTTGGGCTTTTGTCGGACTCGCGGTAGGTACCGCTGCCCAGGTTGATGCCCTCGGCATAGCCATACAGTTCGTAGCCGTTGTCGAGCGAGGCCTGGGCCTCCATCAGCTTGACCAGCTTGGCTTCGTCGGAGTTCTCGGCCAGCTTGCCGTTCTTGATGTCTTCCTTGATGTTGTTGACGAAGTTCTCGGCTGTCTGGCCGCCGACGGTCTTGTCGTTGGTCAGCTCCATGTCCATCAAGCCTTCGGCGCCGAAGGTCGGGATCTGGTACTTGTCGCGCAGCGCTTGTACGTCTTCTGGTTCGTCGGGTGGCGGCGCCTTGTCGGTGTGGGTCTTGGGCTTGACGTGGATCAGGTCGCCCTTGAGGCTCGAATAGCCGTACTTGCCGAAGTCCTGTAGGCGCCCGGCCTCGGTACCGTGGCGGGCTTCCTTGTCCTTGGTAAAGCCATTGATCTTGTCGTCGTCGCGGTCCTTGGACTTTTCGATCAGCTTGCCGTTCTCATCCAGCTTGGTCACGTGCTCGACGACCTGGCTCGCGCGGTAGGCGGCATCCGGGTCTTTCTCGAAGTCGCCGACCTGTTTCTTGAGGTTGTCCTTTACATTGCTCTGGTTGCCCAGGTACTTGAGCAGCGGGGTGTCGTCGATGATCTGCTGGGCGCTGCGAGTATCGCCCTCCGGGCGCTTCTGGTTCTTGCCCAGGTCCGACTTCACCACTTCGCCCTTCAGGCTCGAATAGCCGTACTTGCCGAAGTCCTGCAGGCGCCCGGCCTCGGTGCCGTGGCGGGCTTCCTTGTCCTTGGTGAAACCGTCGATCTTTTCGTTGCCGATATTGGTGCTGTCGACCTGGTTGCCGTTCTCGTCGATGCGCTCGACATGTTCGAGCACTTTCGAAGCGCGGTAGGCGGCGTCGGGGTCGGTGTCGAAGTCGCCGACCTGCTTCTTGAGGTTGTCCTTCACGCCGCTCTGGTTGCCCAGGTATTTGAGCAGCGGGGTGTCGTCGATGATCTGCTGGGCGGTGCGGGTGTCGCCTTCCGGACGTTTCATGCCCCTGCCCAGTTCGTCGGTGGGAGGCTTTTTCGGCGCTTTCGAAGTGGCACGGTCGACTTCCTTGTCGAAGGCGGCGTTGTTGTTCTTGGCGCCAATGGCGTCCTTGGAAGGCGTGCTTTCTACCTTGGTTGTCATCGTGACTCTCCGGATAAAGACCTCGAACAAGATGTGACGTGCCTGAGCGGCGTAAAGGCTGGGGTAATGGCCTTCGGTCCGCAACTTAACAGCCGAGATGCGGCTTGGACGTCATCGTTCGCAGAACTTCGCGACAATTCACAATGTTTCACGGGGTGGAGTCAGGGCCGGATCTTGCTAAAGCTCAACCGTTTCAGTCGATGCGCCGACCGCCCGTCGCTTGCTGTCACTATCCGATCGAACGGGGCAGGATAGTGGAGGTTCTTCCGCTAAGGTGCTAGAGGAGCTTGCGAACGAACCTCAGCCTTGGGCGAATGGACCTGCGCCCTGGCTGCGCAATGCTGATTGGCACCCCGCCTGAAAAGCGCGTACACCCCATAACAGGCCATCCAGTACAGAGAGGGTCGTGACATGTCGTTGATAGGTGTTTCGCTGTTGGAAATGCGGCAGTTGATCGAGCAGGCCTGTCTGCCCGACCGTTGCGAGGTGTCCTGCACGGATGGCTGCAACCTGGATATTCGCCTGGGTCAAGGCCAGAGCATGGAAGGCTGCCTGAGCGTCACTGGCGTGCCGTTGGCCAGCCTCAACAGCTGCCGTGATGTCGCCGAGTTGGTGGCGCACCTGCGTCAGGAGCAGCGCCTGGCCCATCCGCCAGCGCTCAAAGCCACTGCTTGAGTAGCCTCTTCCCAGCAGGCCGCCCTGGTATCTAGCGCGGTAACAGGGCGCGCTTTGCGTGGATGCCTGCCTACTGCAGCTCCAGCAGCAGGTTAAGTCCCCCATCACCACACTTGCCGTGATCGCGCACTACCCCGCGATAGCTGCGCCCGTCCCAGACGAAAGCCACGCTATGGGCGCGGTCGACCTTCTCGGGCAGCGGCGGCAAGATGTGCAGGCGCAGGGCTGGACGGCCTTGCAGGCTGAGGGCTGCAAGCTGCACATGACATTCCACACTGCGGGCCACGGGGCCGAAAAGCGTGTCACGTACGTAGTCCAGTTGCAGTGCGGTGCTGGGGCTAGGGCGAGGCATTTTCATGGATGCGTCGGCCGGGCGAGGGTGGAGTTGCACATTGAACGGGCTCCTTGTGCGAACGTGCATCACTCTTTCGAAAGGCAAACGGCGAGGATGTTCAAAGTTTCTTTGCCGAATATGACGGCGTAGCAGTTAATGCCAGTCAGTTAACACACCATTACCTTGATTGGTCGCAAAGCGGCCCCAATTTGACTGGCATTCGCCTAGCGGTGGGGCCTTTCAGGGTTGCCGTTCAGCCACTGCCCTCAGGGTCTTGAGTGTCACCATCGGTGCATCGATCACGAAGCGGTTGGCTACCCACCCCGGCACCGCGCCAGCGGGGTCGGCCTGGAGCTGATAGATAACCTCGGTGTCTTTGTCGCCCAGCGGGCGAAAGGTCCATTCACCTGCGAGCTGGCGCACCCGGATCAACCCAGGCGCGCTGGGCAGTTTGTCCGGGTCGGCGCTCAGGTGGCGTACCAGGGTGCCATCGTCCAGGCGCTCGCTGCGCACTCGCAGCACCATGTCGCGGGGTTGCGCCGGCCAGGGCAGGGCGGTGGTGATATAGACCCAGGTGCTGTCGCCGTCCACCTCCACCAAGCGCATGCTTTCGCAGGCATACAGCCATTTACAGGCGACGCGCAGGTTTTCCTGCAAATCCACCAGCGTGCGTACGCTGGCCTTGATGTGCGCTACGCCGCGAAATTGCTGGTAGGCAGAGCCGGGTACGTCGCTGAGGTACACATCCACGCCATGTGCCTGGCTTTCCAGGTGCCAGGCGTCGGCGCGCACGGTGCTTGCGATCGACATCAATATCAGCAGTAGCGAAGGCAGCAGGCGAGGCATGGGTGAGGCCCTCTGGCGCAGGGGTCTTGAGTATGCGCGGCAAAGTAAAAATATTTCGAGGGAAAGTGGGCGGGATGCACACATTTTTTGCTATTTCCGGCCTCGGTTTTGTTCTCGAGTGAAGCATCAGACGATACCTACACCATAAGGAATAAATGCCCGATGAATTGGCGCCTGTGAAATGGCTAGGTTGTTCCTTGCAGTGGCAGGGCAAGCCTGCCACCAGCTTCCAGTTTTTATCCAAGGACGACCACTCATGAATGAGCTGCACATGCTGGACCAGAACATCGCCTCACCTGAAAGCTGCCGCTGTGATGGCAATACCTCGCGATTCAATTTCACGTCCCGCTCCCAGTTGCCAATGGTCTGGGACAATTTCATCAGCACACCCTTCATCGCTACTTCCGTGGAATACCGGCAGCATGAATGGGTCCAGATTATCGGCCAGGCGGGGGTCGGGCCCAGTGTTCAGTACATGATTATCAATATTCCCCTAGGCTTCACCGATGGTAGTTATGACATTCACCCGTTTCCCGCCGACCCTACAAAGTTCGTGACGGTCAGCGGCATAATGGATTTTCAGTTCTCCCCGCGTAGTCAAACCGGGCGTGCCACGTTCAAGCGCGAAGGCGGGGCGCTTTCCGTGACGTTCGAATGTGGGTTCACCTTGGCGGGAAGGACGTACAAGATCAGCGCAGGCGACGTGAGGGTCTGCATTCCTGCATCTGTCTGATGTTTGCTGTTCATGCACGACAAAAAAGCCCGCTTCGGTTGAAGCGGGCTTTTTTGTCGACCTTGAAACCTTAGCGCTGCGGGTTCAGCGTCAGGTGCACGTGGCGGTTGACGTCCTTGTACAACAGGTAGCTGAACGGGCCTGGGCCGCCGGCGTAGCAGGCTTGCGGGCAGAAGGCGCGCAGCCACATGAAGTCGCCGGCTTCGACTTCGACCCAGTCCTGGTTCAGGCGATACACCGCCTTGCCTTCGAGTACGTACAGGCCGTGCTCCATCACGTGGGTCTCGGCGAACGGAATCACCCCGCCCGGCAGGAAGGTCACGATGTTCACGTGCATGTCGTGGCGCATGTCGGCCATGTCGACGAAGCGTGTGGTCACCCAGCGGCCCTCGGTGCCCGGCATCTCGATGACCGTGGCGTTGTCGCGGTGGGTGACGAAGGACGGTGGCACGTCCAGGCCTTCGACCTTCTGGTAGTGCTTGCGCAGCCAGTGGAAGGTGACGTTGGCCTGGCTGTGGTTGCGCAAGCTCCACTCGGCGCCCGGAGCGATGAACGCGTAGCCGCCAGGTTTCAAGGTATGGGCTTTGCCTTCCAGGGTGATGTCCAGCTCGCCTTCGACGATGAACAGCACCGCTTCCGCGTTGGCGTCCAGCTCGGGACGCTCGCTGCCGCCCTCGGGGGCCACTTCGACGATGTACTGCGAGAAGGTTTCGGCGAAGCCGCTGAGCGGGCGGGCGATGACCCACATGCGCATCTTGTCCCAGAACGGTAGGTGGCTGGTGACGATGTCACGCATCACGCCCTTGGGAATCACGGCATAGGCTTCGGTGAACATGGCACGGTCAGTCAGCAGCTCGGTTTGAGCCGGGTGCCCACCGTGGGGGGCGAAGTAAGAGGATTTCGACATGGACAGTCTCGACTTGTTGTTCTCTCCCCGTGCCGGAAGCCACACCGGCCGGTGCGGCGCAGGGGATGCAGGAACAGCATAGGGGCTCGCCGCTCCCATCCACAAATTAAATGTTGGAATGCCAGGTATTTGCTGGATGAATGCGAGTCTGACGTCTTTCAGCGACGGCGGCGGGCCAGCAACAGCAGCGACTGCGGCGTCGGCTGCTGTGGGTGCTGGGGTTCCTGCGCGCTGTTCAGATCGAAGCCTGCCATGTCGAGGGCCGCGAGCCAGCTGGACAAGGTGCGGAAATACCAGGGCATCGGTTTCCAGTGGCCGTCGAACCCGGCGAACGACTCCTCGCGCCAGCCATCCTGGTAGTCGCCTGCGGACACACTCCAGGGGTGCAGGGTCTGGATCAACAGCATGCCATCGGCAACAAGCAGCGCCTCGATAGCCACCAGTAGGGGAATGATGTCCTGGTGCAGCAGGGCGAAGTTGGCGCAGGCCAGGTCATAGCCCGTGCCGATATCGACCTTGGACTCAGACAATTGCGCGTAGGTGGCCAGGTGCACATGGGGCGAGCCTGCGGCGCGCGCCGACGCGACCAGGGTCGGATCACCATCGACCCCGACCGCGTCGATGCCGCGGTCGGCCAGTGCGCGCAGCAGCCAACCTTCGCCGCAGCCCAGGTCGAGCACGCGCTGGGGCTGCTGGCCGAGAATGGCCAGCAGGATGGCGCGGTCGGTGACTTGCAGGCGCGATTCGATACTGCCGCTGCGGATCGCCTCGATCCAGGCCTCGGCGTTGCAGTGCCAGCTTTGCAGCAGGCGCTCGCTGGGGTTGTGCATGGTTGGGCCCTGGCGCGGGAATGAGTTCAGCGTAGAGCATTTGCCCAGGCTTGCGTCAGCGCGGCACACTGGCGCCTTCGCAATGAGGAGCACGGCATGGCACCTTCGCATACCACGTTCACCTCCCGCCTGCTGGTCGATGCCGGCATCGGCCCGGGCATGCGCGTGCTCGATGTGGGCTGTGGCGGCGGCGATGTCAGCTTCCTGCTGGCCGAGCTGGTCGGTTGCGACGGTGCTTTGGTGGGGATCGACCAGTCGGCAGCGGTGCTGGAGCACGCGGGCCAGCGCCTACCGGCCAAGGGCGCGGCCATGCCGACCTTCGAGGCTTGCGACCTGCACGCCTTGCCGGCGTCCCTCGGATTGTTCGATGCCATCGTCGGCCGCCGGGTGCTGATGTACCTGCCTGATGCAGTCAAGGCTGTGCGTGGGCTCGCGCGGCTGCTGCTGCCTGGCGGGGTGATGGCGTTCCAGGAGCACGACAGCACCCTGGCGCCTGCAAGCCTCGATGCCTTCCCGCTGCACCGCAAGGCGCAGAAATGGCTGCACCGTATGCTCGAACGGGAAGGGGCAGACCTGCACATCGGCTTCAACCTGCACCGTATCTTTACCCAGGCTGGGTTGCAGGTAGACGACCTGCGCGCCGAATGCCTGGTACAGACGCCAGACAACGCCTATGGCCTGGGCCAGATCATCCAGGCCTGCCTGCCACGTATCGTCGACCTGGGCGTGGCCACGGCGCGCGAGGTGGGCATCGAAACCTTACAGGCGCGGCTGGACGCCGAGCGCCTGCAATCCCAGGGTATCTACATTGGCGATCTGGCCTTCGGCGTGATGGCGTACAAACCGTGATGGCGCCGAGCTATGGCGTTATACTCGCGGCCTGTTCGACTGTTATCCGAGTAAAACGATGGGTCTTTCCGCTACCGCCACACCTGAACCGCGCCGTCTCGGCGCACCCTTGATCGCGCTGGGCCTGTTGCTGGCCGGGGCGTTCTTTCTCAACCTCAATGCCGGTTTCAAGCAGGTACTGCTGCTGCTCGTCGGCGCTGCCCTGGGCCTGACGCTGTATCACGCCGCGTTCGGCTTCACCTCGGCCTGGCGGGTGTTCATCACCGAGCGCCGTGGTGCCGGGGTGCGCGCGCAGATGGTCATGCTGGCGTTGGCGGTGCTGTTGTTCTTCCCGGCATTGTCCGCCGGTAGCCTGTTCGGCACGCCGGTCACCGGGCTGGTGGCGCCGGCAGGTGTGTCGGTGGTGTTCGGTGCTTTCATCTTCGGTATCGGCATGCAACTGGGCGGTGGCTGTGCATCTGGCACGCTGTTCACGGTCGGCGGCGGCAACGCGCGCATGCTGGTGACCTTGCTGTTCTTCATCATCGGCTCGGTGACCGCTACCCACCATGCCGACTGGTGGTTCGCCTTGCCATCGTTCCCGGCCACCTCCCTGGTCAAGACCTGGGGCGTGGCCCCGGCATTGCTGGCGAACCTGGCGTTGTTCGCCGCCATCGCCTGGGCCACGGTGCTGCTGGAGAAGCGCCGCCACGGCGCCCTCGAAGCCCCGGTGAGCAGCGAGTACCAGGGCCTGCGCCGTTTCCTGCGGGGCCCTTGGCCGCTGGTGTGGGGCGCCGTCGCCCTGGCACTGCTGAACTACGCCACCCTGGCCCTGGCCGGTCGCCCATGGGGCATTACCTCGGCCTTCGCCCTGTGGGGCGCCAAGACCTTGAGTGGCCTGGGTGTCGACGTGGGCAGCTGGGCGTTCTGGCAGATGCCGGCCAACGCCAAGGCCCTGGCCGCGCCGCTGTGGCAGGACATCACCACGGTGATGGACATCGGTATCGTGCTGGGTGCGTTGCTGGCAGCGGGCCTGGCCGGTCGCTTCGCGCCGAGCCTGAAGATTCCACTGCCATCGCTGGTGGCTGCGGTGCTTGGCGGCTTGTTGCTCGGCTATGGCTCGCGTCTGGCCTACGGCTGCAACATCGGCGCTTACTTCAGCGGCATCGCCTCGGGCAGCGTGCACGGCTGGCTGTGGTTGGTGGCCGCCTATGCGGGCAACCTGATCGGCGTCAGGCTGCGCCCGCTGTTCTTTGCCGGTGAGCGTCGCGCGCCAGCCTTGAGCGGCTGCTGAGTTGGCCTGGTCCTGGCGTGGGTTACCGCGCCAGGGCTACGGTTTTTGTTTTTCCCCCGCCTGCCCGTGGGGCAGCAATGCCAGCGCCACGCCGCCAAGCACCACCAGCGAGGCCAGGCTCAGGCGCCAACTCAAGGGTTCCCCGAGCAACAGCACGGCACCCATCGCAGCGATCACCGGCACGCTCAATTGCAGTGTCGCCGCCTGTTGCGCACTCAACTGCCTGACCACGCCATACCACAGGCTGTAGCCCGCACCAGAGGCCAATACTCCCGAGCCAAGGGCATACAGCACGCCTTCCTGGCTGATGCTCAACGCATCGCTCGCCAACAGTAAAGGCGCTGCCAGCAGGGGCACGCTGCGCAGGAAGTTGCCAGCCGTGTCGGCCAGTGGGTCGCTGGAGCCCTTGCCGAGCAGCGAGTACGCCGCCCAGGCCAGGCCCGACAGCAGCATCAGCAAGGCGCCACTCAAGGGTGGTGCGTCGGCACCCGGCAGCAGCAGTGCCAGCAGCCCGGCGAAGGCGATCGCCATCCCAGCCACCACCCGCCGTTGCAAGGGCTCACCGCGCAGTACGCCGTAGGCGAACATGCCCACCTGCACCGCACCGAACAGAATCAGCGCGCCAACGCCTGCCTGCAATTGCAGGTAGGCGATGGAGAACAGCCAGGCGTAGGCCAGCAGTGCCAGGGCACCGGCCCAACTGCCACGCAGGCGTCGGCGCCGTTGGCCGAAGCCGACCAGGCAGGCGAGGAACAAGGCGCCGCTGCCCAGGCGCAAGGCGGTGAAGGAACTCGCATCGATAGCGCCGTCGCGAAGGGCCAGGCGGCAGAACAGGGAGTTGGCGGCGAACGCCAGCAGGCTCAACGCGACAGGTGCGTACAAAGCCTGCGCGGACAAGCGAATGCCTGGGGTATGGTTTTCGTGCATCGGGTCACCGGTAGGGCCTGGAGGCTTGCGAGCAAGCACGTTCGTCAGGAGGTCGTGCCCCGAGTCTCGGTAACTGTGTGGAAGGGAAGCAACAAAGATTTCGTGTGGCGGCGGGATAGTTTTTCTTGCTGGCAGAAGGGCGACTTTATCTTATTTATAACATTAGGATTTATTTATAAGCTATTGATATGAAAGGATTTACCTTTTATGGAAAATCTAGCAAGTCACTTTCATTTATGTTCATAAGTTACTGTTTTTGCTGGTTTATCGCTTCGCTACAGCATGCTGCGCACATTGCTCGAAATACGTCTTCTTGATCGCCGCGGGCTTGAGCTGCGAGCGGCTGTTGTAGGTCTGTTCAGTGATGCCGAATGCAGTCATGCGCATCCATGGCTTGGGGAACTTACGCGCTTGCAGCTTCTTGCGCGTGGCATACAGTGTCACCCCGGAAAGCTTGGCCTGCTGCGCTTCGGCGGCGATCTGCGAACCCCAGCCGCACACCTGGCGTTCGTTCTGGCTCAGGGCGCGGGCCTGTGCGCTGAAGGCGGTGGCGGCCAGCAGGCAGCCGGCGACAGTGGCTAGAAACATTCGCATGTTGCTGTCCTAAGCGTCTGAAGAAGAAGGGAGTTTGCCTTCGCTTGAAACGCCTGGGGGCCAGCAAATTGCCGCCAGTCTCAGCCCGTGGCTTTTTCCCGGCGCATCTGCGTCACCAGGGTGAAGCGGTCGTCCGGGTGCACGGTTTCCGACACCGCCATCAACGCCCCAGTGTCATCCCGATAGTGGCGCAAGATCTTCAACCCCGGCGCGCCTACCTCGGCCCTCAATGCGCGGGCCAGCTCCGACGACAGCAGCACCGCACGCACCTGCTGGTCGACCACCGCGATGGCCCGGCCGAAGTGTTGCTCGATCAGGCTGGCGATCAACTGCCCGGGCTGCTCGCGGGCCAACTCGATCACATCGCTGTAGTCACGCTGGGCATAGACGTCGGTCCAGCACAGCGGCGCGGTGTTGTGCTGGCGGTCGACCCGGATGCTCGACACGCAGAAATAGTGCTCACCTGGCACCAGCCCCAGCCGGCCTGCTTCGCTGAGGTCGGCGACGAAATGCCGGACCTGCTGGATCTCACGCTGCTGGGTTTCTGCCAGGTGGGCGAGGTCTGCCACCGTGGCCAACGAGTGCGAGTAGCCACCCCGAGGGCTGCTGGCCTCGACCCGGGTGCCGACCCGTTTACGCCGCGACACCATGCCCTGGTTGAGCAACTGGTTGATCGCCGCGCGCACCGTGTGGCGGCTCACCTCGTACAGGTCGCACAGCTCGAATTCAGTGGGCAGCAGACTGCCAACCGGGTAGCGGCCATTGGCGATGCCTTCCATCAGATCCTTCGCCACGGCGGCGTAGCGCGCTTCGTTCATGCCTTCTGTCAGTCCCGTCAAATGCACCGGTTGACAGTGTATCAGCGGCAGGGCAAGAATTATGTACGGACATATTAAATATGTACGGCCAATAACAACATTTCAGGATTCCTGCCCATGTCCACCACCGTTTTCGACTCCTCCTTGTTCCGCGACATGTTCGGCACCGCCGAGATGCGCGCGGTGTTCTCCGACCAGGCTTTGATCGAGCGCTACATCGAAGTGGAGGTTGCGCTGGCCAAGGCCGAGGCGCGCTGTGGCGTGATTCCGGTCGAGGCGGCGGCGCAGATCGCCGAGCTTTCCCGCTACCAGGCCCTTGACCTGGCGCTGATGCAGCACGAGACCGAGATCGTCGGCTACCCGATCCTGCCGCTGGTCGAGCAACTGTCGAAGCTGTGCGGCGAGGCAGGCCGCTACGTGCACTGGGGCGCGACCACCCAGGACATCATGGACACTGCCGTGGTCTTGCAGGTACGCGCCGCCCTGGCCATCGTCGAGCGCGACGTGCAGGCCGTACGTGGCCTGCTGGCCGAGCTTGCGCAGCGCTACCGTGACACGCCGATGGCGGGCCGCACCCATCTGCAGCATGCGCTGCCGATCACCTTCGGCTACAAGTGCGCGGTGTGGCTGAGCATGTTCGACCGCCATGCCGAGCGCCTGGTGGAGCTGCGTCCACGGGTGGAAGTGGGGCAGTTCGCCGGTGCCGCCGGTACCTTGGCCTCGCTGGGCGACAAGGGCCTGCAGGTGCAGGCCGCGCTGATGGACGAGCTGGGCCTGGGCGTGCCGCAGGCGACCTGGCACGTGGCCCGCGATGGCCTGGCCGAGACCCTGAACTTCCTCGGCCTGGTGACCGCGTCGCTGGGCAAGGTGGCGCTGGATGTGATGATGATGATGACCAGCGAGCTGGGCGAGGTGTACGAACCCTTCGTCAAGGGTCGTGGCGCCAGCAGCACCATGCCGCAGAAGCGCAACCCGATCTCGTGTGAATTGATGTATGCCGCTGCCAAGGGTGTACGCCAGCAGGCCGGGCTGATGCTCGATGCGATGATCCAGGACTTCGAGCGCTCCACCGGCCCGTGGCAGGCCGAGTGGATCGCCATCCCGGAGGCTTTCGCCCTCACCGCAGCCTCCTTGGGCCAGGCGCGTTTCATGCTTGCCGGCCTCGAAGTGCGTACCGAGCGCATGCGCCAGAACCTGGATATGACCCAAGGCCTGATCGTCGCCGAGGCGGTGATGATGGGGCTGGCCCCAGCACTTGGCCGCCAGGTCGCCCACGACGTGGTGTACGCCGCCTGCCGCATGGCCAACGACCAGAACATCAGCCTGCTCGAGGCGCTTCAAGCGCAGGGCGAGGCCACCGCGCGCCTGGAACCGGTCACCTTGCAGCGCCTGTGCGACCCGGCCAACTACCTGGGCCTTGCGCCGCAGATGGTCGACCTGGCACTGGCTCGCCCGGGCTCGGTCGCCCGCTGATAGGCTCCGGGGCCCGGCAGTGCCCGGGCCCCGGCTGAAGTTTCTACAAAAATAATGAGAACGCAGCCATGTCTACCCCTACCAAGAAACCGTTGTACAAGGACCTGACCTTCCAGGTCGTCGCGGCGATGCTGCTGGGCATCGCCTTCGGCTTCATCGCCCCGGAGCTCGCTGCCAAGTTCAAGATGCTCGGGGATATCTTCCTCAAACTGATCAAGACCGCCGTGGCGCCGCTGGTGTTCTTCACCGTGGTGCATGGCATTGCCTCGGCCGGCGATATCAAGCGGGTCGGCAAGGTCGGCTGGCGTGCGCTGGTGTATTTCGAGATTCTCTCGACGCTGGCCCTGGCCATCGGCCTGCTGTGGGGCAACCTGATCGGCATCGGGTCCGGGATGCACGGCGCCCATGCCAGCAGCGCAGCCTCGGCGGCGGCTAGCGCCGCGGTTGCCAAGGGCCATGCACCGACCTCGACCATGGACTTCATCTACGGCATTTTCCCCGACAACTTCGTTGGCGCGTTCGCGGGTGGGCAATTGCTCCAGGTGCTGGTGATCGCCGTGCTGTTCGGTTTCGCCTTGCTGGTGCTCAAACAGGAGCGTCGTGAAGTGGTCGAAGATGGCCTGAACCGCGTCTCCGAGTGCTTCTTCGAGTTCATCAACCTGATCATGAAGTTCGCCCCGCTGGGCGCCTTCGGTTCGGTGGCCTACGCGGTGGGCAGCAACGGCACGGCGGTGCTGATGTCGCTGGCCAACCTGGTGCTGATGTTCTACGTGTCGGTGGCGTTCTTCATCTTCGTGGTGTTGGCCATCGTGTGCCGGTTGTCTGGCTTCAGCCTGTGGCGTTTCCTGGTGTACATCAAGGACGAGATCTTCATCGTGCTGGGCACCGCCTCTTCGGAGAGCGCCTTGCCGCGCCTGTTGCAGAAACTGGAGCGGTTCGGTTGCTCGAAGCAGAGCGTTGGCCTGGTGCTGCCTACCGGCTATGCCTTCAACCTCGATGGCACGTCCATCTACATGTCGCTGTGCGTGCTGTTCATCGCCAACGCCTATGGCGTACCGCTGGGCTGGGAGCAGCAACTGGGCATCCTGGCGATCATGCTGGTGACGTCCAAGGGCGCGGCAGCGGTGTCGGGTGGCAGTTTCGTGGTGTTCGCCGCCACCGTTACCGCCATCGGCGTGCTGCCGGTGGAAGGCTTGGCGTTGCTGTTCGGGGTGTACCGCTTCATGTCGATGGCCATCGCCACCTGCAACACCATCGGCAACAGCGTGGCGACAGTGGTAGTGGCCAAATGGTCTGGGGAGTTCGCCGAGCAGGCGGCCCGCCAGGAATACCAGCGCGTGCTCGGACGTGCGCCAGAGGCAGCTTTGTAAACGAAATCCCTGGCTTATGTATGTGATCGTACAACTGCTTGCGCTATGATGTCGTTTCTCTTACCCAGCGAAACCTAAAGGCATGACAGAGCAGCAGGTACAGGCAAGGACCCGACGCAAGCCGCGCAGTCTGGCTCAGGAGCTGGTCACGGTGTTGACCGAGCGCATCCGCAGCGGCCAGCTCAAGCGCGGCGACAAGCTGCCCACCGAGTCGCAGATCATGGCCGAGGAGGGCGTCAGCCGCACGGTGGTGCGCGAGGCCATCTCGCGGTTGCAGGCGGCCGGGCAAGTGGAGACCCGCCACGGCATCGGCACCTTCGTGCTAGATGTGTCGACCACAGGCGGTTTTCGCATCGACCCGGCCACCGTCGTCACCCTGCGCGAGGTGATGTCGGTGCTGGAGCTGCGTATCGCTCTGGAGGTGGAATCGGCGGGCTTGGCTGCGCTGCGCCGTAGCGACGAGGAACTGGCTGGCATGCGTGCGGCGCTCGACGAGCTCAACGAAGGCGCCGCCCATGCTTCCGACGCGGTCTCGGCAGACTTCCTGTTCCACCTGCGCATCGCCCAGGCCAGCGGCAACCATTATTTCGCCGACATCATCAACCACCTGGGTACCAGCATCATTCCGCGCACCCGGCTCAATTCGGCGCGCATTGCCCATGACGACCAGGCGCACTACATGAGCCGCCTGAGCCATGAGCACGAAGCGATCTTCGAGGCCATTGCGCGACGCGATGGCGAGGGCGCGAAGATGGCCATGCGCATGCACCTAGCCAATAGCCGTGAGCGTCTGCGCCAGGCCCATGAGGCAGCCGAAGCGCAGACTGCCTGACTCTCCTGAAAGGGGCTGTAAAGCAGTCCCTTTATCAATTGTTTCGACCCTCGAAATAATCAATTGTGTGTCGTACTGATTCCCTGCGCGCCCTGAACGAGTGAGGATAGCTTCACCCTCCACACACTTGCGCAGGTGCCGCCATGAACAAGCCCCCGGTCAATGACACCCCTTCGGCCTGGCATGAAGGCGAGTTGCGCCTGCAAGGCTTCGTTGGCGCGGTCGAGCGCATGGAAGGCATCGGCAAGACCCAGATGGCCCGGGACTTCATGCCCGACCAGCATCGTGAGTTCTACGCGCAGTTGCCCTTCGTGGTACTGGGCAGCGTCGACCCCAACGGCGATGCCTGGGCCACCTTGCGCGCTGGCCAGCCGGGTTTCATGCATTCCCCCGAGCCCCGTCAGTTGGTCGTCGACTTGCCCCGCGAGCCCGCCGACCCGGCCGACGCTGGCCTGGAAGATGGCGATGGCGTCGGCATGCTTGGCATCGAGCTGCACACCCGGCGGCGCAATCGCTTGAACGGCAACGTGCGGCGCACCGGCGCCACAGGCTTCGAGATCATCCCCACCCAGGCCTACGGCAACTGCCCGCGCTACATCCACCTGCGACGCTATGTCTTCGACGACACCCCTGCGGGCCCGGTAAGCGAGTCATCCACGCTCGAGGCGGATGACCGCGCGATGATCCAGGCTTGCGACTCCTTCTATGTGGCCTCCTATGTAGAGCGCGATGGCGTGCGCCAGGTGGATGTCTCGCACCGCGGCGGCAAGCCAGGCTTCGTGCACATCGGCGAGGACGGCACCCTGACCGTGCCGGACTTCAACGGCAACCTGTTTTTCAACACCCTGGGCAACATGGTGGTCAACCCGCGTGCTGGCCTGGTGTTCGTCGATATGCGCAGCGGCGACATGCTACAGATCACCGGCAGCACCGAGGTGCTGATGGATGACCCCGATACCCTGGCCTTCGTCGGTGCCGAGCGCATGTGGCGCCTGCACCCGCAGCGGGTGATACGCCGCCCCGGCGGCTTGTCGCTGCGCTGGGTGGACATCGACGACGGTATCTCGCCCAACGCCACCATGACCGGCAGCTGGGAGGACATGCAGGCGCGGCTCAAGGCTGCCGCGTTGCAGAATGCCTGGCGCCCGTACCGGGTGGTGCAGGTGGTCGACGAGAGCGAGCACATCCGCTCGTTCCACCTGCAACCCGATGACGATGCCGGCCTGCCTGTACGCCTGGCCGGCCAGCACCTGCCGATCCGTGTGCCGGTTGCTGGCGAGCAGGCGGCGCTGGTGCGCACCTACACGCTGTCCAATGGCCCGGCGGATAACCAACTGCGCATCAGCGTGAAGCGCGAAGGCGTGGTCTCCACCCATCTGCATGAGCAGCTCAAGGTCGGCGACCTGATCGAGGCCAAGGCCCCGGCCGGCGCCTTTACCATCGACCCGCGGGTACGTCGCTCGGTGGTGATGCTGGCGGCCGGCGTTGGCGTGACTCCGGCGCTGGCCATGGCGCGCCACCTGGTGCACGAAGGCCGACGTACCCAGTATCGGCGCCCGACCTGGCTGTTGCAGGCCGCCTCAAATAAGTCGCAGTTGGCGTTCCAGGACGAGTTCGCCGAACTGGTGGGCGCATCCGCCGGTACCCTGCGCCATGTGCGCCTGCTCAGCGACGCCACGGGCGCCAAGCCCGGGGTGGACTTCGACCTCGAAGGCCGGATGAGTATCGAATTGCTGCGCAAGCTGCTGCCGTTCGACGACTACGACTTCTACCTGTGCGGCCCGCAAGGCTTCATGCAGCAGATGTACGACGGCCTGCGCCACCTGAACATCGATGATTCACGTATCCATGCCGAGGCATTCGGCCCTTCGAGCCTCAAGCGGCGCAAGAGCCAGGCGGCAGCGGTGGTGGAACTGGCGCCGGTGGCGGCAGAGTCGGTACCGGTACTGTTCATGGAGTCGGCCAAGGAGGCGCGCTGGAACCCTGGCGAAGGCTCGTTGCTGGAGCTTGCCGAACAGCGCGGCCTGGAGCCATCGTTCGGTTGCCGCGGGGGTTCTTGCGGGAGTTGCCGCACGCGCGTGCTCAAGGGCGCGGTGACCTACGCCGAGGCACCGGAATTCGAAGTGGCAGAAGGGGAAGCGCTGATTTGCTGCGCAGTGCCAGCCGCAGGGGTCGAGGTATTGCACCTGGACTTGTAAGTGATGCGGGTGGCCGTTGCCGGCCACCCGCAAGGCAGGCGATCAGAGCGCCGCGTCACTCCACTGGCCATTGACCAGGCGGCGCAGTTTCAGCGGGTTGCTGTCACGCAGCGCCTCAGGCAGCAGTGCCTGCGGGTAGTTCTGGTAGCACACCGGGCGCAGGAAGCGGTCGATGGCCAGGGTGCCGACCGAGGTACCACGGCCATCGGAGGTGGCCGGGTACGGGCCGCCGTGAACCATGGCATCGCACACTTCCACGCCAGTCGGGTAGCCGTTGACCAGGATGCGGCCGACTTTCTCCTCCAGCAGCGGCACCAGCCAGGCGAAGGCTTCGAAGTCCTCTGTTTCACCGATCAGCGTCGCGGTCAGCTGGCCACGCAGGCCGAGCAGGGCGGCGCGCAGTTGAGCACTGTCCTGTGCTTCTACGGCGACGGTGGTCGGGCCGAAGACTTCTTCTTGCAGCAGTGGGTCGGCGTCTACCAGCAGGCGGGCATCGGCCTTGAACAGCTGGGCGCGGGCCTGGCTGCCTTCCTGGGTTTGGCCGGCCAGGTGCTCGATGCCGGCGTGGGCGTGCAGGTGCTCCAGTCCACCAACGTAGCTGCGCAGGCCGCCGGCGTTGAGCAGGGTCTGGCCGGGCTGGGCGTCCAGTTGCTGGCCGAGGTCGGCGAGCAGTTGGCTGAACTGCGGCGATTGCAGGCCGATCACCAGGCCTGGGTTGGTGCAGAACTGGCCGGCGCCGAGGCACACGGAACCTGCCAGTTCACGGGCGATGGCATCGCCACGCTTGGCCAGCGCGCCCGGCAGGACGATCACCGGGTTGATACTGGACATCTCGGCGAACACCGGGATCGGTTGCGGGCGCTCGGCCGCCATGCGGCACAGGGCATCGCCGCCACGCAGCGAGCCGGTGAAGCCCACGGCCTGGATGGCCGGGTGCTTGACCAGCCACTCGCCCACGCCACCGCCGAACACCATGTTGAACACGCCTTTGGGCATGCCGGTGCGCTCGGCAGCGCGGATGATCGCGCAGCCGACCAGGTCGGCAGTGGCCATGTGGCCGCTGTGTGCCTTGAACACCACTGGGCAACCGGCAGCCAGGGCGGCGGCGGTGTCGCCACCGGCGGTGGAGAAGGCCAGGGGGAAGTTGCTGGCGCCGAATACGGCGACCGGGCCAACGCCGATGCGCATCTGGCGCAGGTCGACGCGTGGCAGTGGCTGGCGCTCTGGCAGGGCCAGGTCGATGCGCGCACCAAGGAAATCGCCACGGCGCAGCACCTGGGCGAACAGGCGCATCTGGCCGCTGGTGCGGCCGCGCTCGCCCTGGATGCGTGCGGCAGGCAGGGCGGTTTCACGGCAGACGATGGCGACGAAGCTGTCATCGAGCTCGTCCAGTTCGGCGGCGATGGCGTCGAGGAACTCGGCGCGACGGGCAGGCGGCAACTGGCGGTATTCGGCGAAGGCGGCGGCAGCGGCCTGGGCGGCCTGGTCGACTTCGGTCTCGGTGGCCTGGATGAAGCTGTAGGGCAGGGCCTCGCCGGTGGTGGCGTCCAGGCTTTGCAGGCGTTGATCGCCAGCGGCGCTGCGAAGGCCGGCGATGAAGTTGTGGCCGAGGATCTCAGGCATGGGTTGCTCCTGTAATGGAAGTGGAGGACTGAATGCTATCGATGGGCTGGTGAAATCCGAGCTCGCGGTTGGCGTCCAGCTCTATCTGGGCGAGCGGCGTTTGCATAGCCTCCACGCTCCCATCCAGCAGCGCGCCGAGGCGTTGCAG
>NZ_JBNNVR010000026.1:0-59473 GCF_050280645.1 Pseudomonas sp. NPDC089554 | reverse complement strand
CCGATAACGCGCCAGCCGCGAGGCCAGCTCGGCAGGCAGTGCCTCGGTGGCGGTGAAGCCCTGGCGTTGATAGAAGCCTTGCAAGTCGGGGTGGCCAAGCAGCAGGCCGCCCAGTATGGTCGGCGCACCATTCTGTTCGTCGATGAGGTGCACCGCTTCAACAAATCCCAGCAGGATGCCTTCCTGCCCTACGTGGAAGACGGCACGCTGATTTTCATCGGCGCCACCACGGAAAACCCCTCTTTCGAGCTGAATAACGCGCTGCTGTCCCGTGCTCGGGTCTACGTGCTCAAGAGCCTCGATGAGCCTGCGCTGCGCAAGCTGGTCGACCGCGCCCTGATAGAGGAGCGCGGCCTGGGCAAGCGCCAACTGCGGGTGGGCGACGAAGCCTTCCAGATGCTCATGGCCGCCGCCGACGGCGATGGTCGGCGCATGCTCAACTTCCTCGAGAACGCCTCTGACCTGGCCGAGGATGGCGGCGAAATCGACGTGGAGCTGCTGCAAAGCCTGCTCGGCGACAGCCGTCGTCGCTTCGACAAGGGCGGCGAGGCGTTCTACGACCAGATTTCTGCCCTGCACAAGTCGGTGCGCGGCTCCGACCCCAATGCGGCGCTGTACTGGTACGCGCGCATGCTCGACGGCGGCTGCGACCCGCTGTACATCGCCCGCCGCGTGGTGCGTATGGCCAGCGAGGACATCGGCAATGCCGACCCGCGCGCCCTGAGCCTGTGCCTGTCGGCCTGGGACGTGCAGGAGCGCCTGGGCAGCCCCGAAGGCGAGCTGGCCGTGGCCCAGGCCATTACCTACATCGCCTGCGCACCGAAGAGCAACGCCGTGTACATGGGCTTCAAGGCGGCCATGCGCGAAGCGGCCGAGCACGGTTCGCTGGAGGTGCCGTTGCACCTGCGCAACGCCCCGACCAAATTGATGAAGCAGCTGGGCTACGGCGAGCAGTACCGCTACGCCCACGACGAGCCGGATGCCTATGCCGCCGGCGAAGACTACTTCCCCGAACAACTCGAGCCGCGTCAGTATTACCAGCCAGTGCCGCGCGGCCTGGAACTGAAGATCGGCGAGAAGCTGCGCCACCTCGCCGAACTCGACCGCACCAGCCCTACACGCCGGAGAAAACCTTGATTGCACTGATCGCATCCGTGAGCGTCGCGGGTATCGCCGGTACTTTATTGCGCTTCGCGGCCGGCAACTGGGTCAACGCCCACTGGCCACGGCACTTCTATCTCGCTACGCTTGCCGTCAACCTGGTGGGGTGCCTAATCATTGGCGTGCTGTACGGCCTGTTCCTGACCCGCCCCGGCGTGCCGATCGAAGTGCGCGCGGGGCTGATCGTCGGCTTCGTCGGTGGCCTGACCACCTTTTCATCCTTTTCACTGGATACCCTGCGCCTGCTCGAAAGCGGGCAGGCGCCATTGGCTTTCGGCTATGCCGCGGCCAGCGTGCTGGGCGGCCTGCTTGCAACCTGGGCCGGCCTGGCATTGATCCGAATCTGAACCACACACATATAACGAGAGAACGATATGCTCGATTCCAAACTGTTACGCGGCCAACTTCAGGAAGTGGCGGATCGCCTGGCCTCACGTGGCTTCAGCCTGGATGTCGCGCGCATCGAGTCCCTGGAAGAGCGCCGCAAGTCGGTGCAGACCCGTACCGAGCAGCTGCAAGCCGAGCGTAACGCTCGCTCCAAGTCGATCGGCCAGGCCAAGGCCAAGGGCGAGGACATCGCCCCGCTGATGGCCGACGTCGAGCGCATGGCCAATGAACTAGCCGCTGGCAAGGCTGAGCTGGACGATATCCAGGCCGCCCTCGACGGCATTCTCCTGGGCATCCCCAACCTGCCGGACGCCAGCGTACCGGTCGGTGCCAGCGAAGACGACAATGTCGAAGTGCGCCGCTGGGGCACTCCGAAGGCGTTCGATTTCGAGATCAAGGACCACGTCGCCCTGGGCGAAATCAGTGGTGGCCTGAACTTCGAAGCTGCTGCCAAGCTGTCCGGCGCGCGCTTTGCCGTGCTGCGTGGCCCAATTGCCCGCCTGCACCGCGCCCTGGCGCAGTTCATGATCAACCTGCACACCGGCGAGCATGGCTACGAAGAGGCCTACACCCCATACCTGGTGCAGGCTCCGGCGCTGCAGGGCACTGGCCAGCTGCCGAAGTTCGAGGAAGAGCTGTTCAAGATCAGCCGCGAAGGCGAAGCCGACTTCTATCTGATCCCGACCGCCGAGGTATCGCTGACCAACCTGGTCGCCGGCGAAATCGTCGATGCCAAGCAGCTGCCGATCAAGCTGGTCGCCCATACCCCGTGCTTCCGCAGTGAAGCCGGTGCCTCGGGCCGCGATACCCGCGGCATGATCCGCCAGCACCAGTTCGACAAGGTCGAAATGGTCCAGGTGGTGGAGCCGTCCAAGTCGATGGAAGCCCTGGAGGGCCTGACCGCCAACGCCGAGCGCGTGTTGCAGCTGCTGGAGCTGCCGTACCGCGTGCTGGCGCTGTGCACCGGCGACATGGGCTTCGGCGCGGTGAAAACCTACGACCTGGAAGTGTGGGTACCGAGCCAGGACAAGTACCGCGAAATCAGCTCCTGCTCCAACTGCGGCGACTTCCAGGCCCGTCGCATGCAGGCGCGCTGGCGCAACCCGGAAACCGGCAAGCCTGAGCTGGTGCACACCCTCAATGGCTCGGGCCTGGCCGTGGGCCGTACCCTGGTGGCGGTGCTGGAGAACTACCAGCAGGCAGACGGTTCGATCCGCGTGCCTGAAGTGCTCAAACCGTACATGGGTGGCGTCGAGGTCATTCGCTAAATGAACTACCTGCCGCTGTTCCACAAGTTGCGCGGTGGTCGGGTGCTGGTTGTCGGCGGCGGCGAGATCGCCTTGCGCAAGGCGCGCCTGCTGGCCGATGCCGGCGGCATCCTGCGCGTGGTGGCGCCGGAGGTCGACGGTCAGCTGGCTGCGTTGGCCAGGGAAGGTGGCGAGGTGCTGGTGCGTGGCTATCAGGTCGGTGACCTGGACGGTTGCCGCTTGGTGATCGCTGCCACCGACGATGCCGCGCTCAATGCCCAGGTGTCGGCCGATGCCCAGGCGCGCAGCCTGCCGGTCAACGTGGTGGATGCGCCAGCGCTGTGCACGGTGATCTTCCCGGCCATCGTCGACCGTTCACCCCTGGTGGTGGCGGTGTCCAGCGGTGGCGACGCGCCAGTGCTGGCGCGCTTGATCCGCGCCAAGCTGGAAGCGTGGATTCCCTCCACCTATGGCGAGCTGGCCGGGTTGGCCGCGCGCTTTCGCGACAAGGTGAAGACGCTGTACCCGGACGTCAACCAGCGACGCGGCTTTTGGGAGACGGTGTTCCAGGGGCCGATCGCCGAGCGCCAGTTGGCTGGCCAGGGCGGTGAGGCCGAGCGTTTGTTGCAGGCGATGGTCGATGGCGCGCCAGTGCAGCAGGGTGGCGAGGTGTACCTGGTGGGTGCCGGCCCTGGCGACCCGGACCTGCTCACCTTCCGCGCGCTGCGTCTGATGCAGCAGGCCGACGTGGTGCTTTACGACCGCTTGGTGGCCCCGGCCATCATCGAGATGTGCCGACGTGACGCCGAGCGCATCTACGTTGGCAAGCGCCGCGCCGACCATGCCGTGCCCCAGGAGCAGATCAACCGCCTGTTGGTCGACCTGGCTCGCCAAGGCAAACGCGTGCTGCGCCTGAAGGGCGGTGACCCGTTCATCTTCGGCCGGGGTGGCGAGGAAATCGAAGAGCTGGCCGAGGAGGGTATTCCCTTCCAGGTGGTGCCGGGGATCACGGCGGCCAGTGGTTGTTCCGCCTATGGCGGCATTCCGCTGACCCACCGCGACTATGCCCAATCGGTGCGTTTCGTCACCGGGCATCTTAAGGACGGTTCCAGCAATTTGCCGTGGCACGATCTGGTAGCGCCAGCGCAGACCCTGGTGTTCTACATGGGCCTGGTAGGCTTGCCGACCATCTGTGCCGAGCTGATCCGCCATGGTCGTGCGGCCAGTACCCCGGCGGCGCTGGTGCAGCAAGGCACCACGCGCAACCAGCGGGTGTTCACCGGTACTTTGGCAGACCTTCCGGAGTTGGTGGCGCGCCATGAAGTGCATGCGCCGACCCTGGTGATCGTCGGCGAGGTGGTGCAGTTGCGCGACAAGCTGGCGTGGTTCGAAGGTTCGCAGCAAGGCGATTGATCGTTGGGGCCGCAAAGCGGCCCCAACTATTTTAAGCCTGCCAAATCCCTTTGCCCGCCAACCGCTCCCTGTCATGAGGCAAGCTGAAGTCCTGCAACGGCCCCTTGGGCACGATGCCAGTCGGGTTGATGGTCTTGTGGCTCATGTAGTAGTGCTTCTGGATATGCTCCATGTCTACGGTGCCCGCCACGCCCGGCCACTGGTACAGCTCGCGCAGCCAGTTGGAAAGGTTCGGATAGTCGGCCAGGCGGCGCAGGTTGCACTTGAAGTGCCCGTGGTACACCGCATCGAAACGTACCAGTGTGGTGAACAGGCGCACATCCGCCTCGGTCAGGTACTCACCGGCCAGGTAGCGTTGGCGGTCTAACAATTGCTCCAGGTGGTCCAGCTCTTCGAACACCTCGTCGAACGCCGTTTCGTAAGCCTCCTGGGTGGTAGCGAAGCCTGCCCGGTAAACACCATTGTTCACTGCCGGGTAGATGCGTTCGTTGAGCGCATCGATAGTCGCGCGCAGCGGCTCGGGGTAGAGGTCCAGGCGGTTGCCGGTCAGGTCGTCGAAGGCACTGTTGAATATGCGGATAATCTCGGACGACTCGTTGTTGACGATGCGCTTTTCCTGCTTGTCCCACAGCACGGGCACGGTGACGCGGCCGGTGTAGTGTGGGTCGTCCTGGGTGTAGCGCTGGTGCAGGTACTGCAAGCCATCCAGGGCGTCACCTGTGGAGCCGTGCTGGGTGTCGAAGGTCCAGCCCTGCTCGAGCATCAGCCAACTGACCACCGAGACATCGATCAACGGCTCCAGGCCTTTGATGGCGCGCATGATCAGCGTGCGGTGGGCCCAAGGGCAGGCCAGCGAGACGTACAGGTGGTAGCGGCCGGCCTCGGCGGCGGGCAGTGCATTGCGACGCTGCGCGTTCTCGCGGCGGAAGGCGCCGTCCTTGCTGTTCTGGTACCACTGGTCATGCCAGCGGCCTTCAATCAAAAGGCCCATGCTGTGCTCCTCGAAACCCGATTGTTTGTCGTTGGAGCACAGTCTAGGGGAAACCGTTCGAATGAATAGCGCAAAGACTGCGGGGGTTCTATCGGTTTACTCGATGCTTTTGCGCGCCGCCCAATACCCGCGTGCGGTCTCGAAGGCTTGCTCACGGCCTTGACCGAGGCCGCGCAGGGCCAGGGCCATGGTCGCCACGACGGCCATTTCGCCATAGCTGTTTTCGGCCTCGCCACGCCATACTGCCAGCAGGTGCTCGGGCTGCAGCGACGCCGGTTTGACGTGGCGTTGGGCGCTCAGGGCTGGCCATTCCTCGTCCCACGCCTCGCCGCCTGCCGTGCCGTACAGGTGGCTGGTCACATCGGGATTGACCTCGATCTCACCACCGTCGCCCTTGATCACCAGGGCCGGGTCGCCGAGCAGGCGGCTGGCCTCGCGGTGCACGGCCTGGTAGCCGGGGTGGAAGATGCTCTGCAGGCCGCAACGCGCCGACAGCGGGTTGAGCACGCGGGCCAGCGAGTGGATGGGCGAGCGCAGGCCGAGGGTATTGCGCAGGTCGATCATCCGCTGTAGCTGCGGTGCCCAGTCTTGCAAGGGGAAGAAGGCCAGGTTGCGCGCATCCAGGGCCGAGGCCACCGCTTGCCAGTCGCGGCACAGGGGAATACCCAGCAGCGTCAGCAATTGCTCGCTGTACAGGCGCCCTGCGGTGTGCGCGCCGCCGCCATGCATCAGGATGCGCACGCCATTGCCTGCCAGGCAGCGAGCGGCCAGCAGGTACCAGGGCAGGTGGCGTTTCTTGCCGGCGTAGCTGGGCCAGTCGATGTCGACGGCGATGCGCGGCGCCTTGAGCTGGGCGCGCAGGGCCTCGGTGAAGCCGGCCAGTTCCTCGGCGCTCTCTTCCTTGTGGCGCAGCAGCATGAGGAAAGCACCGAGCTGGGTGTCCTCGACCTTGCCCTCAAGCAGCAGGGTCATGGCGGCGCGGGCTTCCTCACGGGTCAGGCCGCGCGCACCGCGCTTGCCCTTGCCAAGGATGCGCACGAATTCGGCAAAGGGGTGTTCGGCCGGGGTTTCCAGGAGTAGCGGGCGAGGTTCGGTCATATGCAATTGGTCGGCTTGGGCAGGCCCGCCAGCTTGGCGGCGAGTTTGGCGGGGGTGCCGTTGAACAGGCGGTTCAGGTGCGGGCTGTTGCCCTTTTCCGGGCCGAGCTTGAGCGCGGTGTACTTGATCAGCGGGCGTGTGGCGGGCGACAGCTGGTACTCGGCGTAGAACTGGCGCAGCAGTTCCAGCACTTCCCAGTGCTCGGCCGTCAGGGCGATGTTCTCGCGCTGGGCCAGGGCCTCGGCGACAGGGTGCGACCAGTCTTGCAGGTCGACCAGGAAACCATCCTTGTCCAGGGCGACCTGGCGGTCTTCAACGGTGAGTTCGCTCATAGCCAGGTGTTGACCTTGTCGAAGCGCAGCGACAGTTCGACGAATGCCGGGTAGTCCACCGCCTGGGCAGGCTCGCCGTTCAAGGCGCGGGCTTGCAGGTCTTCGTCGAGGGCATAAAGGCGGCCCTCGAGGTTTGCAGCCAGCAGCTTGTTGCAGGGCTCGCTGCCCGCACGCAGGGCGTACACCGCATCGCCGCACAGCAGCAGGCCGTCGTCCTGGCCCAGCAGGCGCAGGCAACTGGCCAGGCGCTCGTCGCCGAAGGGCGAATGGCTGATTACATGCAGGGTTGTCATCAGAGCGTTACCACTTGGTCGAAACGGGCGATCAGGGCCGCCAGGGCCGCATCGTCGAGGATGTCCACCGGCAGTTCGAGGTCGTTCTGCTCAAGGCCACGTTGGCGCAGGCTATGGCCGCAGGCGAACAGTTCCTCGACGCCGAACATCGGCAGGGCTTGCAGGTTGGCGGCCAGGTTCTTCTGTTGCAGCGCGCTGGGTTGTTGGCTGCTGGCGAGCTGGAACACCCCGTCGTCGAGGAACAGCATGCCCAGCGGCAGGTCGAACGCGCCGCCGGCCAGGGCGATGTCCAGCGCCTCGCGGGCCGATGGACCATTCCAGGGCGCCTGGCGGCTGATGATCAACAAAGACTTGGTCATTTCAATCGCCTCCGAAGCAAACCAGGCGGTCGGCAACCTGCGCGGCTTCATGCAGCTGGCCAAGCCCCGACAGTTCCCAGGGTTCGGGCAGGTTCACCGCCGGACGCTGGTAACGGTTGGCCTCGGTGTCGTCCAGCACGCCACGGCGCAGGGCGGCGGCGATGCACACCACGGCGTCCAGGCGATGGTTGTCGACGAAGGTGCGCCACTGCGCCGCGACGTCCAGCTCGTCCTGGGGGGAAACGACGTTGGCTGAGGCGCTGTGCACCCCGTCCTGGTAGAAGAACAGGCGGGCAATCTCGTGCCCACCGGCCAGCACTGCCTCGGCGAAGCGCAGGGCGCGGCGCGAGGAGGGGGCATGGGCCGGGGAAAACACCGCAATGGCGAATTTCATGGAACGCTCGCGTAAAAGAATACCGCCATGATAAAGCAAAAAGCCCGCACCTGTGGGCGCGGGCTTCTATAGGCCAAGGAGTGCGCTTAGCCCTGTCGCTCCTGGCTTTCTGGCAGGAACCAATTCAGCACCAGGGCGCAGATACCACCGGTGGCCACACCCGACTCCAGCACATTGCGCAGGGCTGCCGGCATGTGTGCGAGGAACTCTGGCACCTGCGATACACCCAGGCCCAGCGCCAGGGATACAGCAATGATCAGAAGCGCCCGGCGGTCCAGGTGGGTGCTGGCCAGGATGTTGATTCCCGAGGCCGCCACTGCACCGAACATCACCATGGCCGCGCCGCCCAGCACCGGCTCTGGCACCGCCTGAATCACCCCGGCGACGCTAGGGAACAAGCCCAGTATGACCAGCATGAGGGCGATCCAGATGCCGATATGACGGCTGGCGATGCCGGTCAGCTGGATGACCCCATTGTTCTGGGCGAAGATCGAGCTGGGGAAGGTGTTGAACACACCGGCCAGTAGCGAGTTGGCGCCGTTGACCAGCACACCGCCCTTGATCCGCTGCATCCACACTGGGCCTTCCACGGGCTGGCGCGAGACTTTGCTGGTCGCGGTCACGTCACCAATGGCTTCCAGCGAGGTCACCAGGTAGATCACCAGCATCGAAATGAACAGCGCCCAGGAGAAGCCCAGCCCGAAGTGCAGCGGCGTCGGCACCTGGAACAGCGCCGCTTCATGCATGCCAGTGAAGTCCAGGCGGCCGAGGTAACCGGCCAGGGCATAGCCCACGGCCAGGGCGATGACGATCGCACAGCTGCGCATCCACACCAGTGGAATGCGGTTGAGTATCACGATGATCGCCAGTACCACGCCAGACAGCAGCAGGTTCTCGCCATTGGCGAAGGTGCCGTTGGCCATGGCGCTGAAGCCGCCGCCCATGCTGATAAGGCCGACCTTGATCAGGGTCAGGCCGATCATCAGCACCACGATGCCGGTCACCAGCGGGGTGATCAGGCGCTTGATGAACGGCAGGATGCGTGAAACGCCCATTTCCACGAAGGACCCGGCGATCACCACACCGAAGATCGCCGCCATCACGCCCTCGACTGGGGTGCCTTGCTTGACCATCAATGCGCCACCAGCAATCAGCGGGCCGACGAAGTTGAAGCTGGTGCCCTGAACGATCAGCAGCCCCGCGCCAAACGGCCCGAAGCGTCGGCACTGGACGAAGGTGGCGATGCCGGAGATCACCAGCGACATCGAGACGATCAGGTTGGTGTCCCGCGCCGACACGCCCAGGGCTTGGCAGATCAGCAGGCCTGGAGTAACGATCGGCACGATGATCGCCAACAGGTGTTGCAACGCCGCGAGCAGGCCGATCAATGGACGTGGCCGGTCTTCAAGGCCCAGGACCAGTTCATTGGCAGGCGTCGCTGCGCCTGTGCCTTGTTCGAGTGAACTCATGGGAAAGCTGCCCCGGAAGAAAAAAGGAGCGCATTCTACGGGGCGCGGTGGGTTAGGGATAGAGCTCTGGCAGACAGCCACGAAAAAGCCCGCCGAAGCGGGCTTTTCAGTACAGCCGGTGAATCAGTCGTCACGACCCATGATGCCGAACAGCTGCAGCAGGCTGACGAACAGGTTGTAGATCGACACGTACAGGCTGATGGTGGCCATGATGTAGTTACGCTCGCCGCCATGGATGATGGCGCTAGTCTGGTACAGGATGCAGACCGACGAGAACAGTACGAAGCCAGCGCTGATCGCCAGTTGCAGGCCGCTGATCTGGAAGAAGAAGCTAGCGACCACGGCACCCAGCAGGACGAAGAAGCCAGCGGTGATGAAGCCGCTGAGGAAGCTCATGTCCTTGCGGGTGATCAGCACGTAGGCCGACAGGCCACCGAACACCAGGGCGGTCATGGCGAAGGCCGAGCTGACGACTTCGGCGCCGCCGGTCATGCCCAGGTAGCGGTTGAGGATAGGGCCGAGGATAAAGCCCATGAAGCCGGTGAGGGCGAAGGTGGAGACCAGGCCCCAGACCGAATCACGCAGCTTGGCGGTGAGGAAGAACAGGCCGTAGAAGCCGATCAGCACCACGAAGATGTTGGGGTAGCCGACGCGCATCTGCTGTGCGACGAAGGCCATGACACCACTGAAGACGAGGGTGAGTGCCAGCAGGCTGTACGTGTTGCGCAGGACCTTGCTGACTTCCTGCTGCTCGACCTGCTGGCCGTGTTGTACGATGTAATCCTGTTCGCGCATGGCGACACTCCTTGGGATCCTGGTGGGTTTGAAACGTATGGTTGCAAAGAGCATAACAGAGCCACCACAACCCGCGACACAGAGAGTTTGACAGCTTGTTTCATTACGGTATGATTGCCGCCGCAAAACAGCTGGAAGCGTGGCCGAGTGGTTTAAGGCAACGGTCTTGAAAACCGTCGATGGGCAACTATCCTAGAGTTCGAATCTCTACGCTTCCGCCATATTCAAAGCCCTGATTAGTCAGGGCTTTTTGCGTTTTTGGATCTGTAGAAAACAAAGCGCTTTGTCTCTCTGAACACCCCGCCAATCACCCAAAACACTCCCGCAAGAACCCCACGAACGCCCCCACCCGCGCCGACCGCCTGCGACTCCCACTGAACACCGCATTCACCGGCAGCGCCCGCGGCTGATACCCCTCCAGCACCGCACACACATCCCCCCGGCGAATGTCCTCGGCGAACAGCCACTGCGGCGACAGCGACACCCCCAACCCCGACAGCACCATCTCGCGTATGGCCTCGCTGCTGTTGCTGGTCACATTGCCCTTGATCGGCACCTCGTACACCTGCTTGCCGCGCTGGAACTGCCAGAGGTCGTAGTGCTCCAGCAAGGTAAAGCCGATGCAGTTGTGCGTGGCCAGGTCCTCCGGGCGCGAAGGCTGGCCATGGCGCTCCAGATAGGCCGGTGCGGCGTACACCTGGCGCGGGGTGTCGGTCAGCGGTACGGCGACCAGGCTGTCGTCACGCAATACGCCAATGCGGATCGCCAGGTCGATGTTCTCCAGCAGCAGGTCTTCGTTGTGGTCGCTCAAGCGCAGGTCGATGCGTACCTGCGGGTAGCGCTCCAGGAACAGGTGCAGCCGGGGCGCCAGGTGCAGGCGGCCGAAGCTCACCGGGGCGGCGATGCGCAGTGGCCCGGCCACCCGCTCCTGGCCTGTGGCGAAGCTCAGGGTGGCGGTATCCAGGTTGGCGAGAATGCCCAGGCACTGCTCGTAGAAACCTCGACCTTGGTCGGTGAGGGCCAGCTTGCGCGTACTGCGGGTGAACAGCGGGCCACCCAGGTGCGCCTCAAGGGCCTGGATATGCTTGCTCACCGCAGGCTGGCCAAGGTTCATCTCGCGGGCTACGGCAGAGAACGAGCCACGCTCTACCACTCGAACGAAGGTACGCATGCTGGTGAACAGGTCCATGGGTATTTGCTCGCGCTAAGGAATGAATCATATGCATGTGATCCTTCTTATCGGAATGTAAGAGGGGCGGCAAGCTGGGCTCTCGATCAATTGAGGTCCATGCCATGAAACACACAATGCTTGCCGTCGTCGCCCAAGCCGCCCAACAACCGCTCACGCTTCAACGTTTACCCCGTCCAGTGCCGGGGGAGGGACAGTTACTGCTTCAGGTGCGCTGCGCTGGAGTGAACCCGCTCGATATCAAGATCGCCGCAGGCGCCGCCGCGCATGCCAGGCAGCCATTGCCTGCGACCCTTGGGCTGGATGTGTCGGGGACAGTGGTCGAGGTAGGGCCAGGCGGCGGTCCGTTTGCCGTCGGTGACGAGGTGTTCGGCATGGCCGGCGGCATCGGTGGTGCGCCGGGGGCGATGGCGCAGTACATGGTGGTCGATGCGCGGCTGGTGGCGCCCAAGCCGCAGGCATTGGGCTGGGCCGAGGCGGCGGCGATGCCGCTGGTGTTCATCACCGCCTGGGAAGGGCTGGTGGATCGCGCGCAGGTGCGGCCAGGGCAGCGTGTGCTGGTTCACGGTGGTGCGGGCGGCGTGGGCCAGGCGGCGGTTCAGCTAGCCAAGGCACGGGGCGCGCAGGTGTTCGCCACGGGGTCGGCGGGCAGCCTGGATTTCATCCGCACCCTGGGCGCCACAGCGATCGACCGGGAGGCAGAGCCTCTGGAAACCTGCCTTCAGCGCTACACCGAGGGCGAAGGTTTCGACATTTTCTACGACACCGTCGGTAGCCTGGATGCCGCGTTCCGCTGCGTGAAGGCCTACACCGGACATGTGGTCAGTTGCCTGGGCTGGGGCTCACACAACCTGGCACCTTTGTCGTTCAAGGGGGCGAGCTATTCGGGTGTGTTCACCTTGTTGCCGCTGCTTACGGGGAAGGGGCGCGAACACCATGGCGAGATCCTGCGTGAGGCCGCATCGCTGGTAGAGGCCGGGCAGCTTTCGCTCAGGGTAGACGCCCAGCACTTCGGCCTGGAAGACGTGAACCAGGCCTTCAGGCAAGTAGCCGAGGGGCGAGGCCTAGGCAAGACCGTGCTGCATATTGCGGACCGCTGATCACCCGTCAAGGCGTACTCGGCCGCTGTGGAAACGCCGAGTTGCCGAAGTTATTGCCCATCCGCTGCCCGGTCGCCGACTGGTTGAACAAGCCCAGCCGGTTCGGCGCCTGGCGCGTCACATCGAACGCCTGCGCCTTGCGGTTGGCCTGTGCGGCGCGTTGCCCGTCGCTGTTCTGCAACTGCCTTGTCAGGCAGTCATAGGACAGCGCCCTGGACTGGCCAACCTGTACGTTGATGCAGTTCTTTTCCTCTGCCTGGGCAGTGGCCGCCAATGGCAACAAGGCGACCAAAACCAGACAGGCCCGGCATGCTGCGTTCATGTGGGTTCTCCGCTGAAGGAAGCATCAGTCTAGCCCGGCGGCGTTTGGGCGGGTGTGAACCCTTGGTTGCCAACGCTGTAATATCAGATTCATATCAAGCGGCGAGGATGGCATTTTTCCGGGGAGGCGCCAGGGTGCGTCATAGCCTCGTCAGGCTCATCGTGCTGCTCGTGTTGATGCTGTCTGGCGTCACGCGGGTGCCCGCCGCGCAGCCCATCGCCTTCGATGTTCCGGCGCAATCGCTGGACCAGGCCCTGCATGACTTCGGCCAGCAGAGCGGCATGGCGGTGCTCGTGGACCGCGAACTCACCCGTCAGCGGCGTTCGATGCCGCTGCATGGGCGTTTCGTGCCGCGTGAAGGTTTGCAACGGCTGCTCGAAGGGACTGGGCTCGACGTGCACTACAGCTCGGAGCAGGCCTTCACCGTGCGGCCGATGCGCCTGGAACCGGTCGAGCCTGGCTCGACCAGTGCGGCCAAGACCGGTGTCGGCAGCTACGCGCTGGCGATCCAGCGCTCGGTGGAGCAGGCCTTGTGCCGTTCGCCGATCACTCGCCCAGGTAGCTACCGCGCCGCCTTGCAAGTGTGGATCGACGCTCGTGGCACGTTGGTGCAGACCCGGCTGCTGGCCTCGACCGGCGACCTGCTGCGCGACACGGCGGTGATTGAGTCTTTACGGGCACTGCGCCTGGCGCGCAGGCCTCCGGGTGCGCTGGCGCAGCCGGTGACATTGTTGTTACGCCCTTCGGCTGAGGGCGAGGAAATGGACTGTACAACCAAGCAAGGAGCGTAAGGGGGTATGAAAAAACCTAGGGACACCGCCCTTATCCGGCTGTTTCTGACCTCCTACGATGCCATGAAGGTGCGTCTGCGCCGTCGCCTGGGCTCCGATGACTTGGCCAACGATGTGCTGCAGGAAACCTACCTGCGGGTCGACCGCATGGACGACAGCACCTCACCGGCAAAACCCAGCGCCTACCTGTATCGCATGGCCCTGAACGTGGCTGCCGATCGCCGCGAAGCCGATTCGCGCCTGCTCACCGGCGCCGAGCTCGAAGCGCTGTTGCAGGTGGCCGAGGACCAGGACCCGGCGCGTATCGTCGGTGGCCAAAAGGAAGTTCAGTCGTTGCTCAGTGCGCTCTACGAGCTGCCGAGCCGCCGCCGGCGGATTTTCATCGCCGCTCGCCTGGAAGAGGCCCCGCACCTGGAAATCGCCCAGCGTTTCGGCATTTCCACACGCATGGTCGAGAAGGAACTCAAGGCTGCGCTGACCCATTGTGCCAACCGGCTTGAAAGAAAAGTCATTCAGCGGTTCGGTCCCGGCGCGGGAAAACCGTCTTGATTGATACAGAGCCGAATTCCAAGGGCAGGTCGCTGAAAACATGACACCCCATCCATCCCACGAACCCAGCCTGCGCAGCCAGGCGCACGACTGGCTATTGTTGCTGACCTCGGGTCGAGCCACGGTCGCCGATGCGCATGCCTTGCAGCAGTGGTGCGAGCAGAGCCCGGCGCATGCCGAGGCTTTCGAGTCCGCACGGGTACTGTGGCAACAGTTGCAACCGGCCGCGCAGCAGGCGCACAAGGTAGTGCCGCTGCGGCAAATGCGGCGGCGTGCATTCCTGGGCGGCGCCATTGCCGCTTCGGCGGGCTTGGTGATGCTGGGCGGGGGCATGCTCGATGGCCTGGGACAACCTGCTGCCGACTTCCACACCGCTGTCGGCGAGCAGCGCAAGGTGCAGCTGGCCCAAGGCGTAGATGTCGAGCTCAACACCCAGACCCGCATCAGCCGCCTGGGTACCTCGGGCCTGCAATTGCTCGAAGGCGAGTTGCAGGTCAAGGCCAGCGCGCCCGTGCTGGTGCAGGCGGGGGACGCGCAGCTCAATGCTGAGCTTGCCTGGTTCAACCTGCGCCAGATCGGCGAGCAAATTTGCCTGACCTGCCTGGCAGGGCAGGTGCAGGTGCACTGGCAGGGCCGCGCGATCACCCTGGCCAGTGGTCGACAGCTGCGCTACGACCGCAAGGCCATGGGCGAGCCGCAGGCCTTCGATGCCACCGAGGTCATGGCTTGGCGCGAGCAGCTGCTGGTGTTCCATGATGCGCCGCTGGTGCAGGTGATCGATGAAATCAACCGCTACCGCCCCGGCATGCTGGTGCTGCTCAACCCGAGCCTGGGCCGACGCAAGGTGCAGGCGCGCTTCACCCTGGCGCAATTGCCGGGCGTGGTCAGCCTGATCCGTGATGCCTATGGCGTGCGTTGCACCGAGTTGCCTGGAGGCGTGGTGCTGATCAGCTGACCGTGGCGCACGGTCACTGACCCAACGGCCCCAGCACCTGCCGATAGCGCTCCGGCCCCAGCGCACCTTCATGCACCAGGCGCACCTCCAGCCCCAGCGGGTTGTCCTGTCGCTTCCCGTCGACCTGCCGCCACCCCTTGCTGGCGTCCCAGTAGCGCAAGTCGAACTCACTCACCCCTTCGAGCACCGCCACCCGGCCCTTGGGCGCGGCGAGGGGAAAGCGTGCACTGGCCGCACCGCTGGCGCGGTACAGGGTGTGGCCATCGAGCCACCAGCGCACCCGTTGCAGGCCGTTGCCATCGGCACTGGTGCGGATCACTTCCAACTGCGGGCCACGGCGCTCGCCATCCCTGACGCTGAGCGCCGGCAGCGGTTCACGCGCAGGCTCAACACCGGCGGGTTGGGGCTCGGCCAGCTCAGTGGTCGCGCGCAAGGCCAGGTCGCGCTCCAGTTGACCGAACAGGCGCATCAAGGTACGCGTCTGCTCGGTGCTGGCGTCGACGTGTGTCGTAGCGCGGCTGACGCTGTCCAGGCCGCGCCAGGCCAGCAGGCTGACAATGGCCATCAGCAGGATCGCCACCATTACCTCGATCAAGGTGAACCCCTGCATGCCTCTGCGCTTCATGGCTGACGTACCTGCACCTGGCCTTTGGCATCACGCAGCACTTCCACTTGCTGCTGACCGCTGGTCAGCAACACCCGCATCGGCTCGCCCAGCCATTCGCCGCTGACCCGCAACACCTGGTTCGGCTCCAGGCGCACGCTCACCGGCGCCGCCTGCCAGCGCTGGGGGCGCAGCGGGCCGTCGTCCTGCACCACTTGGGCCCCGCGCAGGAAACGGTAGCCATCGCTGTCGGCCTGCCAGCGCAGGCTACGGCCATCGGCTTGCACCTGGCTGTGCGCGACCTGTAGCACCTGGGCCAGGCGCTGGGCATCGGCACGCAGTGTCTTGCCGGGGTCGTCGCGAATGCTCAGGCTGATGGCTGCACTGGCGATGCCGACGATCACCAGCACGACCATCAGTTCGATAAGGGTGAAGCCTGCCTGGCGGGTGGGGCGGTCCATGATCGTGAAACTCCTTTGGCTGCGCCGATCGTGCCTGCTGAAGATGATCGGTGTGTGAAATAAAAGCGTGAGGTTCTGGCGTTAAGCTCGGGCCAGGGACAACAGGGAGAACCGTCCATGGCCTTCGCGCTCACAGTCAGACCCGTTTCGCCGACCGCTCTTGTGCAGCTCGCCGCAGGCCTTGTGGCCATCGTCGGCCTGGCCTTCTGGGCGCCGCGCCTGCTGCCACCGCTGGAGCCTGCCCCCGCAGTTGCCCAGGCCAATGTGCCGGTGGCGCCACCGAGCGCCGCGGCGCAGTGGTTCGCCAACCACCCGGCTGAGGTCGAGGTCAGCGTCTCCGGCGTGCTGGATGCAGGCCGCGGTGCGGTGGCGATCCTCTCAGTCAACGGCGCCTCGCCCCAGGCGGTGCGGGTGGGTGAACAACTGGCGCGTGGGGTGCGAGTGGTCGCCATCGATGCCCAGGGCCTGACCCTGGAGCGTGGCGACAGCCGCAATCACGTGGCCGTCACCCCCTTGCCTGCGGCCCCGGCGCTGGTACCACTCACTCGGCCTTGACCGCACGGGCGACCCAGGTTTCCAGGCGGGCCAGCGGCGGTGCGTCCTGGCTGCGGTCATAGACCTGCACCTGGACGCGCCATAGCCCCGCACGCGGGCCTGCGCCCACCGACTCCTCGCAGCTCAGGCGCAAGCGCCCCTGGTCGCATTCCAGTCGGCGTTGGCCAGGGCGTGGGTTGCCCTCCAGGCGCAGTTCGGCTACCCGGTTCTGCGCTGCCAGCAGCGCCAGCGCCTTGTCTCGCAGCAGGCCATTGCCCTGGGTCATCAGGCCGGTGGCGCGGGCGGCGGCAGCCATCGCCACGGCCAGGATGGCCAAGGCCACCAGCACTTCGATCAAGGTGAAACCGGTCTGTCGAGCACCGCGCATGCGCACGTCCCCAGGGTGGTAGGCGGGGCTCTATGTTGCCTGTCGTGGGTGACCGCCAGGCGACGGGAACACCCGAGGTTTTTCAATATCACTGACATGTGCCTTTGCCATCATCGGCGCCGACTCGAACTCACGCCAAGGATTGCCGAGATGCAGATCGCCCGCCCGCCGCAGTTTTCACGTATTCGCCGCCAGCGTGGTTTCACCCTGATCGAGATCATGGTGGTGGTGGTGATCCTCGGGATTTTGGCCGCCATGGTGGTGCCCAAGGTGCTCGATCGCCCCGACCAAGCGCGCGCCACTGCCGCCCGCCAGGACATCGCCGGGCTGATGCAGGCGCTCAAACTGTATCGCCTCGACCACGGCAGCTACCCGACCCAGAACGACGGCCTCAAGGTGCTGGTGGAAAAACCCGCCAATGCCAAGGCGGGCACCTGGCGCAGTTACCTGGAGCGCCTGCCGAACGACCCCTGGGGCAAGCCCTACCAGTACCTGAACCCTGGCGCCAACGGCGAGATCGACGTATTCACCCTGGGCGCCGATGGCCAGCCCGAGGGTGAGGGCGTGAACGCCGACATCGGCTCCTGGCAGCTCTAGGCCATGAAACCTGTGGTATCGCAGGCGCGCCAGCGTGGGATGGCGATCGTCAGTGCCATGCTGATCGCCGCGTTGGTGGCGGTGCTGGCTGGCACCCTGACCGCCCAGCAGAGCCTGTTCACCCGGCAGATGGAGAACCAGCAACAGCGCGTGGTCGGCGCAGGCGTGCTGGAGGCGGGCCTGGCCTGGAGCCGGCAGTTGCTGGCAGAGCAGCGCCGCCTCGACCCGCTGGTGCGCCACGATCAGTTCTGGGCGCGCCCCATCGCCGACTTGGCGGTGGGCGTGCGCGGTGCGCGTTTCCAGGGCCAACTCGAAGACGAACAAGGCAAGTTCAACTTGCGCAACCTGGTCTATGAAGACCAGGTCGACCCCCTGGCCCAGGCTCGTCTACGTCGTCTGTTCGAGGTGCTGGAGCTGCGCCCGGCGTTGGCCGAGGTGGTAATGGAACGGGTCATCGACGGCTACCCCTTGCGCGAAGTGCAGGCGCAGAGCCCGGCCAGCGCGACATCCTTCGACAGCGGCCGGCTCACCTCGCCGGGCGCTGCCGAACGCGTGCATCCGCCTCGTCGGCCCATGCTGCGCAGCGTGCGCCAGTTGGCCGAATTGCCCGGCATGGACGCGGCCAGCCTGGCGCGCCTGGAGGCCTTCGCCACGGTGTTGCCGGCCAATACCTGGGTCAACGGCAATACCGCCTCGCCCGAGGTGCTGGCCGCGAGCGTGCCGGGCCTGAGTGTGCAGAAGGCCCGCAGCCTGGTCGCCGAGCGCGACGGTGGGCAGTGGTTCGTCAACCGTGGCGACTTCGTCAACCGCCTGCGTATGCCGCAAGTGCTGCTGGAAAGCGTGCCGGTGGGCATCACCAGCGACTGGTTCCGCCTGCTGGGGCACACCGCGCCCGGCGGGGTGCGTGTCGAAGCGTTGCTGCACCTGGGCGAGGCGGCATTGCCGTCGGTGGTCTGGTCGCGGGTGGGCGTATGAACGGGCAACTGCGGGTACGTTTGCCACGTCTGGACGCGTTGGACGACGCGACCTTGGATTACCTGTTGCTGGATCGCCAGGGGAAGTTAGAGGGCCAGGGTAGGGCAATGCCCAGTGAGCTGGCGCAGCTTGCCCGCAGCCGCCTGCTGGTGGCTTGGTTGCACCCGGACGATGCCGTGCAGGCCACCCTCGAGCTGCCGCCACTGCCCGCCAACCGCCTGGGCGATGCTGTACGTTGCGCGGCCCAGGGCTTGGTGCTGGGAGACATCGAGCAATTGCACATTGCCCATGGCCCACGCGAGGCGAACGGCCAGGTCAGCGTGGCGTGGGTCAGCCAGGCGGGTTTGCAGGCGCTCATGGCCTGGTCGCAGCGGGTGGGGTTGCGCTGGCGGGCGCTGCACCCAGCGCCCCCGCCCGGGGAGGAAATCCAGGCGCTGCCGCGTTGGGGGTTGCAGAGTGCCGTCAAGCGCAACGAGGGCGACGCCCGTGGCTGGCGCCGCGCCGCCGCTTGCGTTGGCCTGGCGGTGGCCGTGTGGGTCATTGGCCTGAACCTGCATGCCAGCCGACTGGCCGATGAGGGCCAGACGCTACGCCAACGCATGCACCAACAGGTCCGCCAGGCGTTCCCGCAACTGCCGGTGATCATCAACCCATTGCAGCAAGTGCGCCAGCAACTGCAGGCTGGCAGCGCCCAGGGCCAGGCCGATGGCAGTTTCCAGGGCCTGGTGCTGGCAGCGGGCGGCGCCATGCCGTTCCTCGCCGGTAGCCTCCAGGCCCTGGACTACAGCGGCGATGGCCTCGAACTGGAACTCGCCGAGGATGCTCGCCAGGCACCCACCGACCTTACCTGGCAAGCCACCCTCACCGGTCAGGGCATCGAGGCACAAGCCACCGCCGAGGGGTGGCGCCTGCGCGCGGCGACCCAGGTGACCGGCACCCAGGAGGTGGCCAATGTCCAGTAGCCAAGCCGCGCTGCGACAACACCTGGGCAAGGCCCGTGCCGCGTGGCAAGGCCTGGCCCCGCGCGAGCGCCGTGCCGTGGCGCTGGTGGGCGTGGTGCTGGCCACGGCACTGACCTGGCTGGTGCTGGTCGAACCCGCCTTGGCGCGCATAGACCACTGGCAGGCCGAAACCCCCAAGCTGCGCAGCCAGGCCCAGGCCTTGAGCGAATTGCTGGCCCAGGCCCCGCAAGCTGCGAGCAACCCCGCACAAGACGCCGAAGCCCTGCGCCACAGCCTGGCCAGCGCCGGGCTGGGCGAGTGCTGCCAACTGCAAGCAGCAGACGCGGGCTGGCAGCTCACTTGGCAACAAGCGCCAGCCGAAGCGGCCCTGGACTGGCTGACGCGAGTGCCCTCCCAGCACGCCCTGAAGGTGAGCGAAGCGCACCTGCGACGCGACGCCCAGCACAACGCCGACGCCCCCTCGACGCTTTCCGGAACTCTTCGCTTGGATCACGCGCTTGGCGCTAAGGAGTCACCATGACGTGCACAGCAATGCCCGCCGCGCAGCACAGGCGTCGGGCTCGTGCCCCCCTGGCAGTAGCGTTGGCGCTGGCACTCGGCGCGTGCAGCCAACACGACACGCGTCCACCCACCCCGCTTGCCAGTAGCGAACTGGGCCGCCCCTTGGCCAACGTGCGCCAGGGCGACACCGCGCTCGACCGCCAGCCCCAGGCGGAGCCGCAACGCCCGCAAGCACGCCGCAGCGTCAGCAAGGCCACGCCCCATAGCCATGGCAGCAGCGCCACGCCACCCGTCAGCGCCCCCCTGGGTGAGCAACCGGTACAGCTGAATTTCGTCGAAGCCGACATCCAAGCCGTGGTGCGTGCATTGTCGCGCGCCACGGGCCGCCAGTTCATGGTCGACCCCAGGGTCAAGGGCCAGTTGACCTTGGTCAGCGAAGGCGAAGTCCCGGCCCGCCAGGCCTACGCCATGTTGCTGAGCGCGTTGCGCATGCAGGGCTTCAGCGTGGTCGACGTCGGTGGCGTCAGCCAGGTGGTGCCCGAGGCCGATGCCAAGATGCTCGGTGGGCCGATCAATGCCCAGGACCGCGACGCCGGCAACGGCATGCTGACCCGCACCTTCCGCCTGCGCTACGAGAACGCCGCCAACCTGGTGCCGGTGCTGCGCCCGCTGGTCTCGCCGAACAACCCGATCACCGCCTACCCCGGCAACAACACCGTGGTGGTCACCGACTATGCGCAGAACCTCGACCGCGTGGCACAACTGCTCGACAGCATCGATGTGCCCAGTGCCATCGACACCGACGTGGTGCCGATCTACAACGGCATCGCCAGCGACATCGCCGCCATGGTCGGCGAGTTGCTCGAAGGCCAGGGCAACGACCCCACCCAGAAGATCAGCGTGATCGGCGACCCGCGTTCGAACAGCGTGATCATTCGCGCCGGTAGCCCAGAACGCACGCAGTTGGCTCGCGACCTGATCTACAAGCTCGACAACGAGAACCACAACCTCAGCAACCTGCACGTGGTCTACCTGCGCAACGCCCAGGCCAACAAGCTCGCCCAGACCCTGCGTGGGTTGCTCACCGGCGAAAGCGACAGCAGCACGTCGGATAACGCGCGCAACCTGCTCAGTGGCGGAGGCATGCTCTCGGGCAACCCGGGTTCAGGCTATGGCGGTAACCAGAACGCCAACGGCAGCAATGCCAGCCTGGGTAGCAGCAGCGGCCAGCTCCAAGGCCAACGCAGCGGCGCCAGCCAAAGCCAGGGCCAGGGCCTGAGCGGCTACGGCCAAGGCAGCGGCGAGGAGGGCGGTGCGTTTTCTGCCGGCGGTGCGACCATCCAGGCCGACGTCACCACCAACACCTTGCTGATCTCGGCGCCCGACCCGCTGTACCGCAACCTGCGCGAAGTCATCGACCTGCTCGACCAGCGCCGCGCCCAGGTGGTGATCGAGAGCTTGATCGTCGAAGTCGGCGAAGACGACGCCAACGAATTCGGCATCCAGTGGCAGAACGGCAACCTCGGCGGCAAGGGCTTCTTCGGTGGCGCCAACCTGGGCGGCTCGGGCCTGGTGCCCACGGCCAGGACCAGCCTCGACGCATTGCCGCCCGGCCTGAGCTTTGGCCTGGTGGACGGCACGGTGGACATCCCCGGCGTGGGCAAGGTGCTCGACCTCAAGGTGCTGGGCCGTGCACTCAAGAGCAAGGGCGGCAGCAACGTGCTGTCCACGCCCAACCTGCTGACCCTGGACAACGAAGCGGCGAGCATCTTCGTCGGCCAGACCATTCCCTTCGTCAGCGGCCAGTACGTCACCGACGGCGGCGGCAACAGCAACAACCCGTTCCAGACCATTCAGCGCGAGGAAGTGGGCCTGAAGCTCAACGTGCGCCCGCAGATTTCCGAAGGCGGCACGGTGAAGCTGGATATCTACCAGGAAGTCAGCAGCGTCGACGAGCGCGCCTCCAGCGCCGCCGGCACGGTGACCAACAAGCGCGCCATCGACACCAGTATCCTGCTCGACGACGGGCAGATCATGGTGCTTGGCGGCCTGTTGCAGGACGGCTATACCCAGGTCAACGATGCCATTCCGTTGCTGTCGGGCCTGCCCTGGGTCGGCGAGCTGTTTCGCAATGAACGGCGCCAGACCAACAAGACCAACCTGATGGTGTTCCTGCGCCCCTACATCGTGCGTGATGCATCGGTCGGGCGCAGCATCACCCTCAACCGCTACGACTTCATCCGCCGCGCCCAGAGCCAGCTCAAGCCTGAGCATTCCTGGGCCCTGCCAGAGATGGACATGCCACTGCTGCCGCCGGTCGAGCAGGCCATCCCCGAAGCCGCCCAGCGCGGCGCCAGCCAAAGGCAAACGCAGTGAGCCGTCTGCCCTACGCCTGGGCCAAGGCCCAGCGCCTGGTGCTGCTGGCCGAGCCGGGGGCGGACGGGGTGTTGCTCAACAGCTGCCCCTCGACCCCGGCCTGGGCTCTGGCCGAGGTGCGGCGGCAGTTCGGCGCGCAGGCGCATACCGAGCTTAGCGAAGAGGCCCTGGAGCAACTGCTGGTCAGTGCCTACGCCGACACCGGCAGCGCCGCCGCCGTGGTGGGCGCTGCGCAGAACGAAATCGACCTCGACCGCCTGATGCAGGACATGCCCGAAGTCACCGACCTGCTCGACACCCAGGACGGCGCCCCGGTGATCCGCATGATCAACGCCTTGCTCACCCAGGCGGCAGGCGACGAGGCCAGCGATATCCATATCGAGCCCTTCGAGACCCATTCGGTGGTGCGCTACCGGGTCGACGGCACCCTGCGCGACGTGGTCTCGCCGCGCAAGGGCCTGCACGCCGCACTGGTGTCACGGATCAAGATCATGGCCCAGCTCGACATCGCCGAAAAACGCCTGCCCCAGGACGGGCGCATCGCCCTGCGCGTGGCCGGGCGCCCCATCGACATCCGCGTCTCGACGGTGCCCACCGGGCATGGCGAGCGGGTGGTGATGCGCCTGCTCGACAAGCAGGCCGGGCGCCTGCAACTGGAAACCCTGGGCATGGAGCCGGCGCTGCTGGCGCGCCTGGACGGCTTGATCCGCCAGCCCCATGGCATCGTGCTGGTCACCGGCCCCACCGGCAGCGGCAAGACCACCAGCCTGTACGCCGCCCTGGCGCGGCTGGACGCCAGCGTCAGCAATATCCTCACCGTCGAAGACCCGGTGGAATACGACCTGGCGGGCATCAGCCAGATCCAGGTCAACGCGCGCATCGACATGACCTTCGCCGTGGCCCTGCGGGCGATCCTGCGCCAGGACCCGGACGTGATCATGATCGGCGAGATCCGCGACCTGGAAACTGCGCAGATCGCCGTGCAGGCCTCGCTGACCGGGCACCTGGTGCTGGCCACCCTGCACACCAACGATGCGGTGTCGGCGGTCAACCGCCTGGTCGACATGGGCGTGGAGCCGTTCCTGCTGGCCTCGGCCTTGCTCGGGGTGTTGGCCCAGCGCCTGGTGCGACGCCTGTGCGTGCATTGCCGTGAGCCGGACCCTGCGATGCCTGGGCAGTACCGCCCGGTCGGCTGCCTGCGCTGCAACCACAGCGGCTACAGCGGGCGTACCGGCATCCACGAACTGTTCTGCATCGACGATGCGATCCGCAGCCTGATCCATCAGGGCGCCGACGAACAAGCACTGCGCGCCCAGGCGCGATTGGCCGGCATGCTCAGCATGCGCGAGGACGGCCAGCGCTGGGTCGACAGCGGCGCCACCGCCACCGAAGAAATCCTGCGTGTGACCCGGGACGCCTGATGAACCGATACCAGTACGAAGCCGCCGACGCCCAGGGCCACCTGGCCAACGGCGTGCTCGAAGCCGACAGCCCGCAGGCGGCGATGCAGCAACTGCGCGGCATGGGCCTGGTGGCGTTGAAGGTGGAGCTGCAAAAGGTGCAAAGCGCTAATGGCCTGTTCAGCGCCAAGCTCACCGACGGCGACCTGGCCTGGGCCACCCGCCAGCTGGCCAGCCTGCTCGCCGCCGGTCTGCCGCTGGAAGGCGCATTGGGCGCGACCCTGGAGCAGGCCGAGCGCAAGCACGTGGCCCAGGTGCTGGGCGCAGTGCGCACCGATGTGCGCGGCGGCATGCGCCTGGCCGATGCCCTGGCCGCGCGCCCCCGGGACTTTCCCGAGATCTACCGCGCGCTGGTGGCGGCGGGGGAGGAGTCCGGCGACTTGGCCCAGGTGATGGAGCGCCTGGCCGACTACATCGAAGACCGCAACACCCTGCGGGGCAAGATCCTCACCGCGTTCATCTACCCCGGCGTGGTCGGGCTGGTGTCGATCGGCATCGTGATCTTCCTGCTCAGCTACGTGGTGCCGCAGGTGGTCAGCGCCTTCACCCAGGCACGCCAGGACCTGCCCGGCCTGACCCTGGTCATGCTCAACGCCAGCGACTTCGTGCGCGCCTGGGGCGTGCTGTGCTTCGCCGTGCTGGCCGGGGGCCTGTGGGCCTGGCGCCTGTACCTGCGCAGGCCCGCCGCGCGCCTGGCCTGGCATGCACGGGTGCTGCGCTTGCCGCTGTTCGGGCGCTTCGTGCTGGGCCTGAACACCGCACGCTTCGCCTCCACCCTGGCGATTCTCGGCAGCGCCGGGGTGCCGCTGCTGCGGGCGCTGGAAGCGGCGCGGCAAACCTTGGGCAACGACTGCCTCGACCACTGCGTCAGCCAGGCCACTGCGCGGGTGCGTGAAGGGGTGGGCCTGGCCTCGGCGCTGGCCACGGAGAAGGTCTTCCCGCCGCTGTTGATCCACCTGATCGCCAGCGGCGAGAAAACCGGCAACCTGCCGCCGATGCTCGACCGCGCCGCGCAAAGCCTGGCCAAGGACATCGAGCGCCGGGCCATGGGCATGACCGCGCTGCTCGAGCCGTTGATGATCGTGGTGATGGGCGCCGTGGTGCTGGTGATCGTGATGGCGGTGCTGCTGCCGATCATCGAGATCAACCAGCTGGTGCAGTGACGTTTTCTCGTTGAAGTTTTTTTGACGGCTTCGTGGCTCCCGAGTGCGTCGCCAGGTGAGTTCGGGAGTGTGGCCAGGCACCTTGGCCCAGGGGGCGCCTGGGGTCGCTGTCGCAAGGGCAGCGAAACGGCTGCCAAGGCCATGGCAAAACCCCTCGAACCCGGCCTCTGCTCCCGAGTTTTTTCCCTGCAAGCTCCCGATGTTTTTTCCTTTCACTGTCACCGCAACCTGCGAACTTCTCAATCGCGGATCGGTCGCCAAGCCCTCTGGAATAAGGGCTGTATCGATACCCTGCGTCATGCAAGACGTGGTTGACCCTCAACGTAACGACACGATGAAAGGAGATTCTTCATGTTCAAGCGCACTATGATCGCAGCCTCCCTGGCTGTTGCCGCTCTGGCTTCGGCTCAATCGATGGCAGCGGTCGTCGGTGGCGGCGCCACCCTGCCGCAAGGTCTGTACACCACCCCAGGCGTGCTCGGCACTGGCTTCGACACCTACACCGGTGTTGGCAGCGGCAAGGGCAAGTCGGCTTTCCTGAACAACCTCCCGGCTGACATCAGCAAGCCGGCTGGCGTGACCGTCGACTTCGCCGGTAGCGACTCGATCCTCACGGGTACTGAAATCAGCAACTACAACGCTGCTCACAACAGCGCTGGCAACACCCCGGCCAACAAGTGGGGCCCGCTGATCCAGGCGCCATCGGCTGCTACTTCGGTTACCGTGCCGTACAAGCTGACCCTGGATGACGGCACTGCCGTTACTGATCTGAACCTCACCAGCGGCGACCTGTGCAAGATCTTCTCGGGTTCGGTCACCACTTGGAATCAGCTGTACCCCAGCCTTCCTACCAAGCCGATCCAAGTGTTCTATCGTGACGGCAGCAGCGGCACCTCCGAGATCTTCACTCGTCACCTGAACGCTCGCGGCCTGACTGGCGCAGCGGACGATGCAGCGTGCGTTGGTGAGTTCGGCGTCAGCAGCACCTTCCTGACCGCAGTGGGTGGCAGCGTTCCCGCCAACTTCACCGCTGTGGCCAGCAGCTCGGCGATGGCCACTTCGGCCACCACCATCGAAGGCGCCATCGGCTATGTTGGCCCAGAGGATGTCGATGCTACCAACAATGCCAAGGTCGCTCGCGTGAACGGCCAGTTGCCAACCGTTGGCAATGTACAGACCGCTCTGGCCGGTGCACTGCCTCCGAGCACTGCCGCTGACCGCGCCGACCCTTCCAAGTGGGTGCCGGTTCTGCCTAACCCAACCAGTGGCTACTCGATGGTTGCCTACACCAACCTGATCTTCGGCCAGTGCTACCTGGATGCGGCCGATGGCACCAACGTGCGTGGCTTCATCAACCGTCACTACGGCACCAGCAACAACAACGATGCCGCAATCATCGCTCAGAAGCTGATTCCGCTGAGCACTGCCTGGAAGAACGCCGTACGCCTGCAATTCGGCAACCAGGCCAACACTCTGGGTGTGAACAACACCAACGTCTGCAACCAGCAAGGCCGTCCGGTGTAAGCCTCGCTTACCGCAACTGTTGCGCCTTGTCGGTAACGGCTTATGCCGTTACCGACTTTTGCATTTCATGGCCGTTGAGCCCGGATGAACTTTGCATGACAAAGGTTCGGTCCGTCGCTCTAGCAACCGCCTACATCTTATAGCCAGCACGCACCCCAGTGGCGTGCGCCACCTATCACCGCGATTGGCCAGAAAAGGACTTACTTCACATGCGTCTCGGCACTGCTGCTTCGCTTTCCTCTCGTTCCACCCACCAGGGTGAACGCCCCTTGCTGCGCCTCAAGCCGCTGGCCCACGCGATTGCGCTGATGGTGCTCGCTGGCGGAGCGCAGGCAGCGCCGCAGGCGTTCAGTTCGGCCTGGTTCGCCGCCAAGGGCAGTGCGGCCCAGGGCGGCGGCGCGGGAGGCGGGCAGGCGGGGCAGGTGCAGTTGCCGGGGCTGCCACCGCCGTTGGCCCAGCAGCAGCGCGCCAACGCGCAATTGCAGCGCTCGTTGCAGAACCTGAACAACACCGTGGCGGCCATCGCCGCCCAGCAGGCCAGCCAAGCCGCAGGCCGCGCCGCCGCGTTGGCGGCCGCGCAGACTATTCACAACGGTTTGGGCGGCAATGGCCTGAACCCGCTGCTCGGGCCTGATGGCAAGCCGCTGTTCGTCAACGCCGACGCGCCGGTGCAGAGCCAGGACGGCAAGACCACCAAGGTGAACATCAAGCAGACCGCCGACAAGGCCGTCCTCAACTGGGAAACCTTCAACGTCGGCCGCGATACCGAGCTGAGCTTCCAGCAGAACAGCGACTGGGCATTGCTCAACCGGGTTGGCAACAGTGTCGCGCCTAGCCAGATCCAGGGGGCGATCAAGGGCGACGGCACGGTGATGATCGTCAACAAGAACGGCATCGTGTTCAGCGGCAGCAGCCAGATCAACGTGCGCAACCTGGTGGCGGCGGCGGCCACCATTACCGACCAGCAGTTCACCGAACGCGGCCTGTACGTCGACAGCGACGGCTCGCAGCCTACCTTCACCCAAGCGGGTGGCAAGGTAGTGGTCGAGCGCGGTGCCGTGCTGCAAACCCATGCCCCGACCACCTCCACCCAAGGTGGCGGCTATACCCTGCTGCTGGGCAGCGAGGTGGAAAACGCCGGCCGCCTGATCAACCCCAAGGGCCAGGCCACCCTGGCGGCCGGTGAAGACTTCTACATCCGCAAGGGCGTGGGCACCGGCGGCAATACCTACTCCACCACGCGTGGCAACGAGGTGGCCACGCGCCAGGCCGTGGGCAGCAGCGCGGGCAAGGTGACCAACAGCGGGTTGATCCAGGCCAGCCAGGGCGATATCACCCTGACCGGCCACACCGTGATCCAGGCCGGCGTGGCCTTGGCCAGCAGCTCGATCGACAACCGCGGCACCATCCACCTGCTCAACTCGGCCAGCGACAGTACCGGCAGCGTCACCCTGGCCGAAGGCAGCGTGACCGCCATCGTCATCGATGCCGCAGCCGGTAGCGCCCTGGACAGCCAGCGCGATGCCATCCGCAAGGACTACGGCGGCCAGGTCAACCAGCGCAACGGCGCCTTCGACAACCTCAGCGCAGTGGCCGACGACCGCAGCCTGTCGCGGATAGAGATCGTCAGCGGCGGCACCGTGGAGTTCCAGAAGGGCTCGCTGACCCTGGCCACCGGCGGCCAGGTGGCGGTCACCGCCGGCAAACGCAGCCTGCTGCGCGAAGGCTCGACGGTCGATGTGGCCGGTGCCGTGGGCGTGCAGTTGGCTATGGAAAGCAACAACATCAAGGTCAACATACAAGGCAACGAGCAGCGCGACTCGGCGGGCAACCGCGACTCCGGCAACCTGAACAACACCGATGTGTGGATCGACATCCGCGACCTGGTGCGCGTGGCTGCGGGCGTCAATGGCTACGTGGGCGAGCGCTGGTACACCGCAGGCGGCCTGCTGGAGGTGGGCGGCTACCTGGGCACGCGCAGCCGAACCCTTGGTGAGTGGCTGGCACAAGGCGGCATCGTCAGCTTCACCGGCGGCGACCTGGTGACCGAGGCGGGTTCCGTGGTCAACCTCTCTGGCGGCACCGTGGATGTGCAGACCGGCTACCTCAAGCAGAGCTGGCTCAAGGGCGCCGACGGGCGCCTGTACAACCTGTCGCGGGCACCGGGTGACCTGCTCTACACCGGCGTCTACAAAGGCTACGAGCAGCACAGTGCGCGCTGGGGACAGACCGACTACTTCTACAACGCCCTGATCGCCCCGCGCGAGCGCCTGGAGAACGGCTACACGGTCGGGCGCGATGCGGGTCGGTTGGTGGTCGGCACCGCCAACGCCCAGCTCGAGGGGCAGATTCTTGCCGAAACCTTCAAGGGCGAGCGCCAGTTGCAGGCGCCTCAGAGTGGCGTCGATGGCTACCGCCAGAGCCACCTCAGCCAGGCCCGTGGCGGCCAACTGATCGTCGGCGACTATCGCCCGACCGCCAACGGCAGCGTGCTTAACGCAGGCGCTGGCAACCTCAAGCAAGTGGTGATTGGCCGCCAGGCTGCCAGCGACACCGTGCAAGACCTGAACGGCCAGGTCGCGGCGCAGCGCGAGGGCATTTTGCTGCTCGACACCGAGCGTTTGCAGGGCTTCAACCTGGGCGGGTTGCAGGTGGCGGCCCAGCAGAGCATTCGCGTCGACAACGCGCTGACCATGGCAGACGGTTCCGAGCTGGCGCTGCTGGCGCCGCAGTTGCAGGTCAACGCCGACCTGATCAACCACGGCGGCAGCATCAACCTGGGCAACCTGCAAGTTGGCTCGGACACGGTGCGCGTGGGCGATGCCAACCTCAATGCGCAATTGATCATCGCCAAGGGCGTGCGAGTAGACGCCAGCGGGCGTCGCCAGGAAGGCGCCAACAGCAATGCCTGGACGGTTACGCCCTGGCTGGATGGCGGCAGCATCGCCCTGCGTGGCACCGGCGATATCGACTTGGCCGAGGGCAGCGTGCTCAGTGTCGATGCCGGCGTGGCACAACGACCCGATGGCCGTTGGCAGGGCGGCGCGGGCGGTGACCTGACCCTGGCCAGCCTGCCGGTCGATGCCACCGGCGGGCGCATGACCCTGAACGGCGAGCTGCGTGGTTATGGCGCCAGCGGGGCAGGCACGCTGACCGTACAGGGCGACAGCATCAGTATCGGCGCGGTGTCGCCGACGGCGAACGTCAACCTGGGCAGCGACTTCTTCAACAAGGGCTTCGCGCACTACACCGTGATCGGCAACAAGCAGCTCGATGTGGCAGCTGGCAGCCAGATCGAAGTTACCCGCCCGGTGTACCGCATCAACAACGATGCCCAGTCTGCCGACCAGGCCCTGGAGCAATGGACGCCGCCGCGCTACCTCGAAGACGCTGACGCCGGTGTGCTCACCCGGCGCCAGGGCGCCAGCCTGACGTTGCAAGCTGGCACCGACCGTGACACCACTGCCGCGCAGATCGCCCAGCGCCAATTGCAGGTCGGCACCGGCAGCCGGGTGCAGGTCGACGACGGCCAGTCGATCACCCTGCGCAGCGCTGGCAACCTGCTGGTCGATGGCAGCCTGATCGCCCATGGGGGCAAGATCCGCCTCGAAGAAACCCGTACCAACGCCGCATTGGGGAACGTCACCGGCCTGGCCCCGCACCAGCGGGCGATTCGCGTGGGCAGCAATGGGCTGCTGGATGTGTCGGCACGTGCGGTCACCGCCGTCGATGCGCAGGGCCAGCGCTACGGCCTGCTGCAACAGGGCGGCAGTATCGTCGTGGGCGGCGCCTTCGACCCGGCGCTGGGTGCTGCGCTGTCGCCGGACCTGTTCGTGGTGATCGAGAAGGGCGCACGCCTGGACGCCTCGGGCACCCAGATGACCGTCGATGTGCCGCAACTGGGCGCCATACAGTTGGCCAGCAACGGCGGCAGCATTGCCCTGGCCTCGGCCAACGGCCTGTACGTGGACGGCGAGCTGCGTGCCGTCTCGGGCGGTGCGGGCGCTGCCGGTGGTAGCCTGTCGCTGGCCTTGGACAGCTTCACCTACTCCACTACCGACCCAGCCTATGCCGCTGCCGTACGCACCCGGGAACTGCGCGTGAGCCCAACCGGCGAGGCGTTCGACAACAGTACCGGCAACCTGCAGTACGGCCATGGGCATGTGAGCGTGGAGCAGATCGAGCAGGGCGCATTCGACCAGCTCACACTGTTCAGCCGCGGCGTCATCTCCTTCACCGACGATGTCACCTTGAAAACCAACCAGAGCCTGCAACTGTATGCCGGTGCCCTGGGGCTGGCCGAGCAGGCCCGGCCCGATAGCAAGGTGGCGCTGGCGTCGGCGCATGTGCGGTTGTCCGGTTACACCAATCGGGACGCTACGGGCGCTGGCTTCACCAATAATGAGTTGAGCCGCAACCTGTCGACACAGGTCGACCAAGCGCGCTTGCGTGTCGACGCGGGGTTGGTGGAGTTCGGCAACACCTTGAAGTTCGGCACCGGTGGCGTGGGCGCTGGGCAAATCGACCGACGCGGCTTCGCTGAAATCGACGTGCACAGTAGTGGTGATCTGCGTTTGCTCAAGAGCATCCGCGGCGCCAACACCGAAGTCATCGCCCCAGGTACGCTGAACCTGGTGGCGGCGCAGATCTACCCCGGCACCACCGCCGACGCGATCGTACGGGCAAAGCACATCGCCATTGGCCGCAACAACGCGGCTAGCATTCCCGCACAGCCGTATTCGCTGTTCGGCAGGCTCAGCCTGTTCGGCGATACCATCGACCAGGGCGGTGTGCTGCGTGCGCCAATGGGCAGCCTGACCCTCGGCGACAAGAGCACCCGCGAACTGACCTTGCGCCCCGGCAGCCTGACCTCGATCAGTGCCAAGGGCCTGCTGATGCCATTCGGCGGCACGGTGGACGGGCTGGTTTACACAGCCGCAGGCGCCAACCTGGACAGCACCGCGCTGAGCCGCGTGCCCACATTGACCCTGGGCGCCGGCAGCGTCGTGGTGGAGGAGGGTGCAGTTCTCGACCTCTCCGGCGGCGGTGACATCCTTGGCGCCGGGTTCGTTTCCGGGCGCGGCGGCTCCACCGACGTGCGCTACCACCCCCTGGTGCAGATCAACCCTGATGGCACCTTCACCTTGCCGGGGCTTTCGACCAACCCGGTCTACGCCATCGTGCCGGGCGTGCAGCCGAACGTGGCGCCTTCGGCGCTGCCCGGTGAGGCCGGCAGCCAGCCGCTGATCGGCCAGCAGATCACCCTGGACGTCGGGGTGCCTGGTCTGCCAGCGGGCACTTACACCCTGTTGCCGGCTAGCTACGCGCTGTTACCCGGCGCCTATCGCGTCGAGGTCAATGGCCTGGCCACCGCTGGCGCCCCGCGTGGCAGCGCCCTGGCCATGCGCAACGGCTCCTGGGTCGTGACCGGCAAGCGCTCGATCGCCGGTACCGGCGTGGGCGATGCGTTGTCCCAGCAATTGATCCTCAGCAGCGCCGATAGCGTGCGGCGCTACTCTCAGTACAACGAGACCAGCTATGCGCAGTTCCTGATCAACGACGCTGCGCGCCTGGGCATTCCGCGCGCAGCGCTGCCGATCGATGCCAAGTCGCTGACCCTCAACCTGGGTGTCAACCGCACCGAGCGCCCTAGCTTCAGCATGAACGGCATATTGCTTAACCAGGCTGAAGGCAGGGGCTACGGCAGCATCGCCAATGTGCTGTTCGACGGCACTCTGCTGGTGCATGGCGAGCGAACGCCACAACTGTTGGCTGGACAGACAGCTGTATCGGCACAGCAACTCAACAGCCTGGGGGCCAGCAGCCTGCGCATCGGCCAGGTAGCGACGCGCGTCTATGGCAAGGAAGGCAACCTGCTGGACTTCGGCAATGCCCCCGGCATTAATATCGTCGTGCAAAGCGGGGCGCACTTGCGTGCTGGGGAAGTCATTCTGGCGACTGGTCAGATTGCAGGTGCTATCACGGTAGAGACAGGCGCTCGTATCGATACCCTGGGGGCGGGGGCTCCCGCTTATGACAGCAGCAGCGGATATCTCTATCAACCCAAGAACAGCAGCCTGCTGATCGTCTCCAACGGGTGGGTGGATGTCATGGCACCTTGGAAGAACGGTGGCTCGGGCGGCGGATCCGGCAGTATCTTGATCGGCACATGCCAACTTACCTGCACCGGGCAGACCGAGCTGTACTCCGAAGGCACCATCGCCATCGCCACCGACAACCGTTTCAGCCTCGACGACCAGGTGCGTTTCGGTACTCGCAACCTCACCTTGGCCGTAGGTGCGATCAACGTCGGCAGCGCTCAGAGCCTGGCCGCTGCCAGTGCCGCAGGCCTGTTGCCCAGCGGCCTGACCCTCAACCAGCAGGTGCTCGACCGCCTGTTGCGAGGCGACACCCAATACGGCGCGCCGGCCCTCGACACCCTGACGCTGAACGTGCGCGAGAGCTTCAACTTCTTCGGCACCACCAGCCTGGACACCATCGACCCAAGCACCGGCAAGTCGCGCCTGGACACCCTGGTGCTCGGCACCCCGGCCATCTACGGCCTGGGCAATGCCCAGGACGTGGCCACTATCCGCACCGGCAACCTGGTCTGGAGCGGTGCCACCCAGGCCGCGCCTGCTCTACTCAACGGCGGCGCGGGCAGCGGCAGCGGGCGCCTGGTGTTGCAGGCTGAGCGCATCGAGCTGGGTTACGGCCCGAAAGTCCAGAGCAGCAGCCAACCGGCGTTCGACCGCCTGGCCCTGGGCTTCAGCGACGTCGAGATGCTGGCCAGCGAGCGCCTTACCGCCAACCACCGTGGCAGCCTGTCGGTCTACCAGCGCCAGGGCGAATACGTGGCCGGCGAAGGCTACCGCTACAGCGGTGGCAACCTGATCGTGCGCACGCCGCTGGTGACCGGTGAGGCCGGCGCAGTCAACCAGGTGCGCGTGGGCGGCACCCTGCAATTGCTGGGCAACGGCACCACGCCGCCTGGCGATGCCGACCTGGCTCGCGATGCCCTGGGCGCCGACTGGACCTTCAAGGCCCAGCACATCGATGTAGACACGCGCATCGCCCTGCCCAGCGGCAAGCTCACCCTCGAGGCGCAGAACGACCTGCGTTTGGGCGACGCCGCGTACCTCGACCTGGCCGGGCGCAAGGTCAGCTTCAACGACGTGACCAAGTACAGCTGGGGTGGCGACGTGATCCTGCGTAGCCAGCACGGCAATATCTACCTGGCGCAAGGTTCGACCGTCGATGTGCACGCCGAGAACAACCAGGCCGGCAGCCTGGAAGTGGTGGCACTGGATGCCGCAGCCGGGCGTGTCGACATGCTTGGACGCATGCTCGGCGGCAGCTCGGGCTATTACGATGCCGGTGGCACTAAGGTGCCTTACGCCGCCGGTGCCTTGAACCTGCGCGCGCAGCGCCTGGGCGATGACTTGAATACAGCCTTCGCCAACCTCAACCAGCGCCTGAATGAAGGCGGCGTGGTGGGCGTGCGCCGCTTCCAGTTCAAGCAGGGCGACCTGACCATCGGCGACGGCGTGCGCGCCAACCAGGTGGACATCTCGCTCGATAACGGCCACCTGCAGGTCAATGGCCTGATCGACGCCAGCGGCGAGCGGGTGGGCAGCATCCGCCTGGCTGGCAAGCAAGGCCTGACCCTGGCCAGCGGCGCGGTGCTCGATGCCCATGGCCGTGTGCTGCGGGTGGACAGCTACGGGCAGATCATCGACAGCCCGAACCGGGCCATCGTCGAGCTCAATTCCGGCGAGGGGCAACTGACCCTGGCCCGTGACGTGCGCATCGACCTGCGCCATGGCACCGATGCGACAGTGGGCACTGGCTTCGGCCAGCACGATGGCCGCGCACGCGGCACCTTGGCCCTGTACGCTCCGCGCCTGCGTGCCAACGACCCACGCTATGGCGACATCGCCATCGACGCCTCCCAGGCGCTGGAGATCCTCGGTGCCCAGCGCATCGACCTGTTCGCCATGGCCCGTGACTACAACGCGCCACTGGGCACCGACCCGCTGGCCAGCGGCAAGACCTACGTGCAGATCGACCAGGCCTACCTGGATGCACGCCACCTCGAAAGCGAGGACTTCATAAGGAACGCCCTGGCCAACGATGCCTTGCTCAACGGCAAGCTCGCCGGCCTGATCGACTCACCGCAGTTCCACCTGCGCCCGGGCCTTGAGGTCGTCACCGAGCATGACCTGGTGGTCAGCGGCGACATCGACCTGTCGCGCTACCGCTACGCCAGCCTCAACCCGGCCACACAGAAGGTCGACGGTGTGTACGGCTCGGGCGAGGCGGGTAGCCTGAGCCTGCGCGCCGCAGGCGACGTGGACGTGCTCGGCAGTATCAACGATGGCTTTACTCCACCGCCGGACACCGACGATGACGGCGGCTGGTTGCTGCTAGAAGGGCGCCTGGCCTACGGCGCCCAGGTGGTGGTGCCCAACGGCGGCGTGGTACTGCATGAAGGCACCGGCTTCCTGGCCGGGCAGGTGCTCAACTACGACCTGCCGATGCAGGCGCGCAATATTCTCGCCGACACCGTGCTGCCGGTGCAGGGGACTCTGGCGGCGGGTATCGACCTGCCGGCCGGCACCGTACTGTCGGCGGCGATCTACAACGCCGACGGCAGCCTGGCGGTGGCCGCTGGTACACGCCTGAGTAGCGCCCTGCATCTGAACGCTGGCATGCAACTGGGCGCTGGTATGCGCCTGGTGGTGGACACGCCGCTCACCGCCATGACCTGGCCCAAGGGCGTGCCGTTGCCGGCCCAGTCCAAGAGCACCTTGGTGCCAAACGCTGATGACCTGGTACTGCTGGCTGGCAACCTTTCCCTGAAGCGAGGCTCGATCATTCCTGTACGCACCGATGTGAAGCTCGGCGGCGCAGGCCCGGTGGAACTGCGTCCGGACGGCGAGGGGCGCAACTGGGCGGTGGCGACCCTGTTGCCGGCTGGTTCGCAGTCGTGGGACTTGCGTGTGGTCGCTGGTGCCGATACCGAAGCGGCTGATCCACGTCTGACTGACCCATGGAGCAGTGGGCGCCTGCGCCTGGCCGATCACCATGTGGGTATGCTTGCCACTCCATCTTCAGGGGGTAGTGGTTGGGTATGGACCGAGGAGGGCATTGCAGGCTGGGGTGATGATTCCTTCAAAGTGGGTGACCCCATCGATTTCGATCTCATTCAGTACCCGACACTGTGTGATGACTTCCCGACTTGGTGCGCCAAGGCGCCAAAACCTAGTGGTTGGGTGTGGACCGAGGAGGGCATTGCAGGTTGGGGTGATGATTCCTTCAAAGTGGGTGACCCTATCGATTTCGATGTCATCCAGTACCCGTCGCTGTGTGATGACTTCCCGACCTGGTGTGCTAAAGCACCGCCCAGCAATGAATACGAACTGGCCGGGGGAGGCACGCGTTTCAGCGTACTGCGCACCGGTACCGGTGATCTCGATCTGATCGCCGCAGGTAATCTGGACATGACTACCTTGTTCGGTGTGTACACCGCCGGTACTGCGACAGAAGTCGATGCGGCCTATCGCTTGCCGCGCGGGCTGGGTAGCGATGGTCAGGTGTTGCCGGATCTGGTGGGCGACAAGGAAGCGTTGGTCGACGACAACGACAAGAGCCTCTACCAAGCATGGTACCCCCAGCAGGGTGGCAACCTGTCGTTGACAGTGGGCGGTGACCTGACAGGCAACTCGCTGAGCCGCTCCTACATGGATGGTGGGCCTCTCAAGCAATTACCTACGGCCCAGGTAGGCAATTGGCTGTGGCGCCAAGGCAGCGGTACTGCCTTGGCCGAGGATGAGCGTATCCCGACGGCGTGGTGGATCAACTTCGGTACCTATGTACGCTCTGAGCGGGCCACGGTACTGGCCGGATTCACCGGTTTCGGTACGTTGGGGGGCGGTGATCTGGATGTGACGGTCGCCGGTCATGCGGGCAATTTGGATATCCGTGGCAAGAATAGTGACGCAGTGCGCACTCAGTGGGACGACAGTGCCCGTACTCAGGGCCTGCAATTGGCAGTCGGCAGCACCGGTCGAGTGGGCAACGATGGTCGCGTGATGCAAACCGGCGGCGGCGACTTGAACCTGAAGATTGGTGGTGCCTTGAACCCCAGTCAGTCCGCCATGGGCCGTGCAGATGCCGGTGAGGTGATGGGCGTCTCTGCTCATGACCTACAAGGCACATTGGTCAACCTGCGCGGCAATCTACGGATATCGGCGGGGGCGGTAGGTTTTGTCAAGCCTGACTACGACACACCGGACTCCCATGAAAACCGCGCGCGTGAACCCTTCATCGCTACCCGAGCACGACTTGGCGGTGGTTTGGTGATCGTACCGGGCGATGCAACCGTACAGCTCGATACCCGCTCCGACCTGGTGCTGGGCGGGGTAGCCGATGCCGGTCGGGCCCCAAGCTTCAATACTACCCCCTTTGCTGGTAATGCTGGCGGTGGCAGCAGTTGGTTCAGCCTGTGGACGGCCAACACAGCCATCGACCTGTTCTCGGCCGGTGGTGACGTGGTGCCAACTACACAAATTGCAGAGACAGAGATCAATGGTTCGCCGTTGAAAGGCTTGGACACCAGCGCCACCGATGGCCGTTTCGTCTACCCGTCGATCCTGCGAGCGGCGGCCGCCGGCGGTAGCATCTACTACGGCGAGTCCGCCGATGCTCGTGACGCAGCCAAGCGCTACTCGCTGCTGCTCGCACCGTCGTCACGTGGTGAACTGCAACTGCTGGCACAAGACTCCATCTACGCCGGTGGCTATGTCGTCAGCCAGTCCGGTGCCGCCCAGAGCGCCTTGGCGACCCCATTCAACCCTGCCTTCATCGGCAGTTACAACGGCCAACGCGTAACCAATCAGACGCCAGATGGCATCAAGGCTGACCTCGACTCCAGCAGATTCCCGCTGTTCGCCTTCGGTGGCACGGGCGCCGCCAACGCCTACACCCAACTGCAACCCGCCCGCATCTACGCCGTGACCGGCGACCTGATAGGTGTTCGCGTAGGCGAGATCCTCGACTTCGGAACCGGGCGCAACGGCGCGGTATGGTACGAAGCCGCCGCACCGGTATGGATGATGGCCGGGCGCGATATCGTCTACAGCGGCACGCAAGTGGGCGAGCGAACCACGGCACCGAGCGAACTGACCGACATAGCCACTGCGACCGTGTTCTCCACCGGCAACCTGTTCGTACACAACGCCGTCACCGACCACTCGCAAGTGGTAGCCGGCCGCGACATCATCTTCAGCAGCTTCAACGTAGCCGGCTCCGGCACCCTGACCGTCAGCGCCGGGCGCAACCTGCGCATGGAAGACCGCGCCTCCATCACCAGCCTCGGCGGTATCGCTGGCGACACCCGCCCCGGCGCCAACCTGGTCTTGCAGGCTGGCGTAGGCGCCGCTGGCCCCGACTACAGCCGCTTCATCGCCCAGTACCTGAACCCCGCCAACCTGGCCAGCAGCGATGCCAGCCTGGCGGCGCAACCGGGCAAGGTGGCCAAGACCTACGCCGAGGAACTGCGCCTGTGGCTGGCCGAACGCTACGGCTTCGAAGGCAACGCCGAGCAGGCCCGCGTGCGCTTCGCCGAGCTGCCCGCCACCGAGCAGGCCGTGTTCGCCCGCCAGGTGTACTTCGCCGAGCTGCGTGCCGGTGGCCTGGAGTACAACGAAGCCGGGGGCGTGCGCCAGGGCAGCTACCTGCGTGGTCGCAACGCGATCGCCGCGCTGTTCCCCGAGCGCGACGTGGCGGGCAACCCGATCCAGTACGACGGCGATATCCTGATGTTCGGCGGTTCCGGCGTGCGCACCCAGGTTGGTGGCGGCATCCAGATGCTTACCCCCGGTGGCCAGCAGATCTTTGGCGTGGAAGGCGAAGCACCACCGTCCACCTCGGGTGTGATCACCCAGGGCCGTGGCGATATCCAGCTGTACGCCAAGGGCAGCATCCTGCTGGGCCAGAGCCGCATCATGACCACCTTCGGTGGCTCGATTCTCGGCTGGTCGGCAGAAGGCGACATCAACGCCGGGCGCGGCTCGAAGACCACCGTGGTCTACACCCCGCCGCGCCGCCTGTACGACCTCTGGGGCAACAGCAGCCTGGCGCCGACGGTGCCGAGCACCGGTGCCGGTATCGCCACCCTGGCGCCGGTGGTCGAGGTGCCGCCAGGCGATATCGACCTGATCGCGCCGCTGGGCACCATCGATGCGGGCGAGGCGGGCATTCGCGTGTCGGGCAGCGTCAACATCGCCGCCTTGCAGGTGATCAACGCCGCCAACATCCAGGTGCAGGGCGAGGCCAAGGGCATTCCGGTGGTGGCCTCGGTCAACACCGGGGCGATCACCTCGGCCAGCTCCGCCGCCTCTTCGGCCACCCAGGCCGCGGAAGATGCCGCACGCCAGCAGCAGAACGCCGCGCGGCAACGCCAGCCGTCGGTGATCACCGTGCAGGTGGTCGGCTATGGCACCGAACGCCTAGTGCCGGAGCGCGAAGGCGCCAGCCTGGACCGCCAGTACAACCGCCAGAGCCCGGTACAGGTGCTGGGCGCGGGCGGGCTGGACGAGCAGGCGAGGGCGCAGTTGACCGAAGAGGAGCGCCGCAACCTGCTCTGACCTGGCCAGGCTCGCTAACAAAAAGCGGCGCCTCCCAATGGGGAGGCGCCGTTTTTTTGCCTGTAGCCCGATCCCAACCACCGAAAGCAGCGCCACCCCCTGTAGGAGCGAGCTTGCCCGCGAACCAGGGCAAAGCCCTGGCCACACACCGCGGTGCCTGATTCGCGGGCAAGCCCGCTCCTACAGGTATTGCGTCGTTCTTCAAACCGGTGGGGTACCTGGCGACCAATTTCGTGATGAAGCTTTCGTGACAAAAGTTCGGTAGCAATGCGCCACCCCCGTCTTCGGAATGTGCAGTCCTCGAGCAGCCGCTCAAGGGCCGAAAGGAGTGGAGCAATGGGGTCTATGGAACGCTACGCGAAAGTGGGTATGCAGGAGCTGGACCAGCGCCTGGCCAAGATCGTCGAAGCCGCACGCAAGCGCCCGGTGTCGGTGTACCGCTACGGTGCACCCTGGGTCTGGATCGTCTCCCAGGATGATTGGCAGAGCGCCCTCAAGGCCGCCGACAGTTGCATCCCCCCCGGCCACTCCCTGGTCCTGCTCAAGCCCAAGGTCGAGGCGCTGCTCGAGGCCGAACGTGGCCTGCTGGTAGGGCTGGCTGAGCAGCATGCCATGCACTTCACGCCCCACGCCCTGATGCAGTTGTTGCTGCTGCAACTGCTGTACGCAGTACCCAGTGAAAAGCAGCTCTACGAACAGCTCAACTACAACCTGCTGTTTCGCTGGTTCGTCGGCCTGGAGCTGAAAACCCGGGTGTGGCCGTTCAGCCAGTTCAGCCAGGACATCAGCGTGCTGCTGGGCAGCGAGCCGGCCATGTGCCTGCTCGAACGCATCGTCAACGACGTGTGCAGCGGCGCCTTGGCGCAGATGCCGGAATTCAGCCTCAACCTGGCCTTGCTGCACAGCTGGCTGGCCAAGCACTCAGGCCAGGCCTGTACACAAAACAACCCATCTTGATCATGGCCGCTCGGCCAAACGCAATCCTGGAACTAGGGGGCGGTGTGGAGCATTTGTTTTTTAAACGGCATAGCGCATGCGCTGGGCTGTTGTTGAGCTTGGTCAGTGCCATGGCACTGGCCGACCCGACGGCGGCCGAAACGGTACGTCGGGTCGACATCAACGAGTACGTGGTACGTGGCAATACGGTGCTCGACGCGCAGACGATCGAGGAGGCGGTGTACCCGTTCCTTGGCCCGCAGAAAACCCTCGCCGACCTTGAAGGTGCCCGCGAAGCCCTGCAACAGCGCTATCAGCAGCAGGGCTACCAGTCGGTGTTCGTCGAGTTGCCTGAGCAGAAGGTCGAGGGCGGCATCGTCTACTTGCAAGTCAGTGAAACCAAGGTCGGCCGCGTGCGTGTGGTCGGCGCCAAGCACTATTCGCCAGTGGAAATTCGCGAGCAGGTGCCGGCGCTCACCGAAGGACAGGTGCCGGACTTCGCCGAGGTTCAAGAGCAACTGGGCGCGCTCAACCGCAACCCGGGCCGCCAGGTCATGCCGATGGTGCGTGAGGGCCAGCGCCCCGGCACCCTGGATGTGGACTTGCAGGTCGAAGACAAGCAGCCCTGGAGCCTGAGCCTGGGCCTGAACAACGACTACAGCGCCGACACCGAGAAACTGCGCAGCGTCGCCACCCTGGGCTACAACAACCTCTGGCAGCTGGGCCACGCGATCTCGCTGACCTGGTTCACCGCGCCCCAGGACCGGCAGAACAGCGAGGTCTGGTCGGGCTCCTACAGCGCGCCGCTGAACGACCGCTGGAGCGTGCAGCTGACCGCGTTCAAGTCCGACAGCGACGTGGCCACGGTCGGCGGCAGCAACGTGCTGGGCAAGGGCCAGTCCTACGGCATCTCGGCGATCTACACGGTGCCGAGCACCGGCAGCTGGGCGCATTCGTACAGCGCCGGCATCGACTTCAAGGACTTCGACGAGCAACTGAGCTTCGGCGGGGACCAGGACAGCGTGCCGCTCAAGTACGCACCGATCACCCTGGGCTACAACGGCTACCGCTACACCGAAGCGTCGCAGTGGAGCCTGGGCCTAAGCCTGGTGGCCGGCACCCGGCGGCTGTTCGGCTACGGCAGCGATGAAGAAGCGTTCGACTACAAACGCTACCAGGCCGACCCCAGCTTCCTCGTCCTCAAGGGCGACACCAGCTACACCTTCGACTTCGCCGGCCATTGGCAGAGCGCCTCGAAGTTCGGCTTCCAACTGGCCTCCGGCGCCCTGGTTTCCAACGAACAGTTCTCCGCCGGCGGCGGCACTTCGGTGCGCGGCTACCTGGCCGCCGAACGCACCGGCGACGAAGGCTGGCTGTTCTCCCAGGAACTGCGTACGCCGTCGCTCGGGCCCTACGTTCACAGCGCCCTGAGCGACTGGCGCTTCTACCTGTTCGCCGAAGGCGCGCACCTGACACTGACCGACCCGCTGCCCGAGCAGGAGGACCAGTTCAGCCTGGCCAGCGTGGGCATCGGCACCCGCGCCACCCTCAACGATTGGTTGTCCGGCAGCCTGGATTGGGCCGTGCCGCTCAAGGACGGCCCGAACACCGACAAGAACGACTCGCGTCTGCACTTCAGCGTACAGGCAACCTTCTGACCCGACCGGCATCGACCCTGGAGACATTCCATGCAACGCCTCATCTTGACCCTGCTCATCTGCCTGGGCTTTGCCCTGCCGGGCAGCGCCAGCGCCTGGTGGCAGGACGACTGGCAGTACCGCAAGCAGATTTCCGTGGACACCACCCCGCAGGGCGCCGCGCTGACCCAGGCGCTGGGCCGCACCCCGGTGCTGGTGCGCCTGCACACCGGCAACTTTACCTTCGACGGGGTCCAGGAAGACGGCAGTGACCTGCGCTTCGTCAGCGCCGACGACAAGACCGTGCTCAACCACCGGATCGAAAGCTTCGACCCGCTGATGGGCATCGCCCAGGTCTGGGTGGACGTGCCGCGCATCGAAGCCGGTGCCCGCCAGGACCTGTGGATGTACTACGGCAACGCCAAGGCCCAGCCGGCCGATGGCCAGCCGGTGTTCGACGCCGACTTCACCGCGCTGTTCCACTTCGATGGCGCCACGCCCCGGGACGCCAGCCCCTACGGCAACAGCCTGCAAGGCAGTGTCGCGGTGATCGACGGGGTGATCGGCCGCGCCATCCAGTTCACCGCACAACCGCTGCAACTGGCCGCCAACCCGGCCCTGCAATGGGCCGCCGGTGGCGTGATGACTGTCAGCGCCTGGGTGCGCCAGGACCAGGCCAGCGGTGAGCAGCTGCTGCTCGAACGCCTCGAGGGCGAGCAGCGTCTGCTGCTGGGCCTCAACCAAGGCGTGCCGTTCATCGAACTCAACGGCCAACGGGCCAACGCCCCGCAGGCCTTGGTGGCTGGCCAGTGGCAGCACCTGGCGCTGGTCGCCGAAGCGGGCCGTCTCAGCCTGCTGGTCGAAGGCCGCGAGCTGGCCAACCTGGCTGCGAGCCTGCCTGCATTCGCCGGGCCGATCGCGATCGGTGGTCCGCTGCCGGTCGTGGCAAGCGATGCCGCCAGCCCTTACCAGGTATTGCACGGGGCCTTGGACGAGCTACGCCTGTCGCGTGTGGCACGCAGCGTGCCTGCCTTGCAGGCCGACGTGATGACCCAGGGCGCCGAGTCGCGCCTGGTGGTGTATGGCGTCGATGAAGAACAGTCGGGTTTCGGTTTCGGCAGCCTGGGCTTCCTGCTCAACGCTGTGCCGCTCGATGCCTGGATCATCATCGCCGTGCTGGTGCTGATGATGGTCCAGTCGTGGGTGATCATGCTGCGCAAGAACCGCATGCTCAACCGCGTGAGCGAGGCCAACCTGCGCTTTCGCGAAGCCTTCGCCGAGGTCGGCACGCGCCTGGAAATGTACGCCGACGACAGTGCCCTGGCCGAGCGCATGACCCACTCGCCGCTGTGGCGCCTGTACATGGTGGCGGTGAAGGAAATTCGCACCCGCCGCGCCCAGGGCGCCGACACCTCGATGGTCTCGGCGGCCACCATCGAGGCCATCCGCTGCTCGATGGATGGCGTGCGCACCCGTGAGAACCAGGCCCTGGGCAGCAAGCTGTCGAGCCTATCCAACGCCATCGCCGGCGGCCCGTACATCGGCCTGCTCGGCACGGTGCTGGGGATCATGGTGGTGTTCCTCGGCACCGCCATGGCCGGCGACGTCAACATCAACGCCATCGCCCCGGGCATGGCCGCTGCCTTGCTGGCCACCGCCATGGGCCTGTTCGTCGCGATCCCCGCGCTGTTTGGCTACAACCGCCTGATCACCCGCAACAAGGAGGTCAGCGCCGACATGCGGGTGTTCGTCGACGAGTTCATCACCCGCCTGGCCGAGCTGCATGGCGAAGGCCAGGCCGGTGAAGCCAGCCATCGTCGTGCCGGCCACGCCGCCACCCCGACCATTCCGGCTTGAGGATCAGACCATGGCAGGCGTGAACGCGAGCCACGATGACGAAGACGACGGCGCCGTCGACAGCATCAACATCACCCCGCTGGTGGATGTGCTGATGGTGGTGCTGGTGATGTTCATCCTCACCGCCACCGCCCAGGTGTCCGGCATCCAGGTACAGCTGCCCAAGGCCAGTGCCTCGGTGTCGCTGGCCCAGCCCAAGACCAAGGCGATCTCGATCAACGATGCCGGCCAGGTGTTTCTCGATGCCTACCCGGTGACCTTGGCCGAGCTGGAAGACCGCCTGCGCAGCGAGAAGGCGCGCAACCCGGACTTCCCACTGATCGTGCGTGGCGATGCCGGCGTGCAGTACCAGAAGGTGGTCGAGGTGCTCGACCTGCTGCGCAGGCTGGAGCTGGCCCAGGTCGGGCTGGTGACCGGCAAGCCGAACCAGGGTTGAGGATGCCCATGAAGCAGAAGCCCGATACCCGTCGCCTGTTGACCTGGGCAGCCCTGGCCGTGCTTGGCGTGGTCGCTGCCTGGTGGCTCTGGCAGTGGGCCAACGACATGAGTGGCGTGCGCCGCGAAGCGCCGAAGATCCCGGCGATCATCCCGCTGCCGCCGCCTCCGCCACCGCCACCACCGGAGCCGCCCAAGGAGCCGGAGCCGCCGGTGGAGGAAAAGATCGTCGAGTCGGAGCCGGTGCCTGAGGCCGAGGAGGTCAAGCCGGCCGAGGAAGCGCCGCCCAGCCCGGCCGACGACCTGGCCAACCCGATGCAGATCGATGGCGATGCGCAAGCCGGTGGCGATGCCTTCAACGTCGGCGCCGGCAAGGGCGGCGGTATGGCCGGGGGCGGGGGCGGCCTGGGCAATGGCACCTACAGCCAGTTCCTGGCCTACGCGTTCCAGAAGCTGCTGCGCGACAACCCTGAGCTGCGCAACCTGACCTTCAACCTGCAGGGCGATGTGTGGCTGAGCGCGGCGGGGGAGATCACCCGCGTCGAGCTGGTGCGCTCCAGCGGCGACGCCGACGTCGACGCCCAGGTGCTCGCCGCCCTGCGCAACGCCCCGGCCTTGCAGCAACGCCCGCCGGCCACCCTGAACCTGCCGGTGCGTATCGCGCTGCAAGGGCGCAGGCCATGACAAACGTGAATGCACGACTGACCTTTAGGAGCGGTAAACCCATGAAGTGCACAGTAAACCGCCTGACCCTGGCGATCGGCCTGACGCTCGGTGCGACGGTCGGCCAGGCCCTGGCGCAAGCCCCGGCAGTGAGTGCGGCGCCATCGCCGAACGCCACCGCCAACCTGATTCGCCTGCTGGTGGAGCAAGGGGTACTCAAGCAGGACCATGCCAACGCGCTGATCCAGCAGGCCGAGGCCGAGGCCCAGCAAGCCCGCGCCAGCGTCGCGGCGGTGCCAGCGGCCAATGGTGAAGTACGCGTGCAATATGTCCCTGCCATCGTTCGCCAGCAGATCCGCGACGAGATCAAGGCCGAGGTCATGAGCACCGCCAAGCAAGAGAATTGGGCAGCACCGAACACCTTCCCGGACTGGGCCTCGCGCATCACCTTCGACGGCGACGTGCGCCTGCGCGGCGAGTCGCGCTACTTCGACAGTGGCAACAGCAACGAGATCATCGACTTCGCCAGGCTCAACGACAGAGGCCCCTACGACGTCAACCCCAATACCAGCCGCTCACTGCCGCCGCTGCTCAACACCCGCGAGGAGCGCGACAACCTGTTGCGCCTGCGCGCCCGCTTCGGCCTCACCGCAGTGCTGTCGCCGACCTGGACGGCGGGCATCCGCATCGGTACCGGCAGCGACGACAACCCGGTATCCACCACCCAGACCCTGGGCGGCGGCTTCGGCAAGAAAGACATCTGGCTCGACCGTGGCTACCTGACCTGGAAGCCCGACTCGCGCCTGACCCTGACCGGCGGGCGTATCGCCAACCCGTTCCTGTCCACCGACATGCTGTACTCCAACGACCTCAACTTCGACGGGGTGGCGGCGATCTTCGACCAGCCGCTGGACAACGGCCTGAGCCTGTTCGGGACGGTCGGTGCGTTCCCGGTCGAGTACACCGAGGACAGCGCCACCAGCAATGGTTTCGACAAGGAAGAGAGCGAGAACAAGTGGTTGTACGGCGCCCAGTTGGGCAGCAAGTGGCAGCTCGACGACAGCAACCGCCTGACCGGCGCGCTGGCCTACTACCGCTTCGACGACATCGCCGGGCAGCGTTCCTCGCCATGCGCGCCATGGGCCGGTGACCCCGGTTGCGACACCGATGGCAGCCGCCCGACTTTCATGCAGAAGGGCAACACGCTGTTCCTGCTGCGCGACATCACCCTCAACCCGGCCAACCCGGCGCAGACCGCACAGCCGCAGTATGTGGGCCTGGCCTCGGAGTTCGACCTGCTGGACCTGAACCTGATCTGGGACACCGCGCTGCCAGGCGACATGAAGCTGCGCAGCCACGCCAACTTCATCCACAACCTGGCCTACGACGAAGGCGAGATGCGCAAGCGCTCGGCAGGGCAGTTGGCCAACAACCTCGACAACAACGGCAACATCGACAGCGGCGGCGATGCCTGGATGCTGCAGTTCACCCTGGGTAGCGCCCTGGACATGAGCAAGCGAGGCGACTGGAACCTGTTCGCCGGCTACCGCTACATCGAGCCCGACGCAATGCCCGATGGTTTCAACGACTCGACCTTCCACCTCGGCGGCACCAACGCCAAGGGTTATGTGCTCGGGGCCAACTACGGCATCGAGAAGAACATCGTCGCCACGGCCCGCTGGCTGAGCTCGGAGACCGTCAAGGGCGCGCCGTACGACATCGATGTGCTGCAACTCGAACTCAACACGCGCTTCTAGCAGGCGCAGGATCAGGAGACCGACGATGAACAAGCGAGCCTACCGCGCCTGGAGTGGCTACCTGCTGTTGGCGCTGGGCGTGAGCCTGGCCTCGCACGCTTCGGCCGAAACCCTCGAGGAGCGCCTGCGCGCCCAGTTGCGTAGCACCACCCAGCAGTTGCAGGCCTTGCAAAGCGAACAGGCGCGGGCCACTGCCGAGCGCCAGAGCGTGGAGCAGGCGCGTGACGCCGCCCAAGCCCAGGTCAAGCAATTGACCGTGGAGCTTGCCCAGGCCCGCGGCCAGGCCGAGCAATTGGCCGGCCAGCAGCAGGCATTGCACAGCCAGGCCCAGGCGCTGGTGGCCAGCAGCAACGAGCAGTTGGGCAAGTACAAGCAAGCCTACGACGAGCTGCTGGGCATGGCGCGCGCCAAGGAAACCGAGCGCGCCGCCCTGGCCAGCACCTTGGGCCAGCGCGAAAGCCAGGTGCAGCAGTGCACCGAGAAAAACCAGCAGATGTATGGCGTGGCCAAGCAGATTCTCGAAGCCTACGAGAAGGTCGATGTGGCCGACGTGATGAAGATGCGCCAGCCGTTCGCCGGCAGCGCCCGGGTCAAGTTCGAGGAAATGGCCCAGGCCTACGGCGACCAGCTCTACCAGACCCAATTCGATGCCGCCCCGTCCAAGGCGGCGAACTGACTGCACACAGTACAAGGAGCGACACCCATGAGCGCAATGATCGAAAGCGTAACCCTGCAAACCCTGACCACGCTGATGCAGGATGCTGGCCTGCGGGTCAACCGCAGCGAGCAGAACGACCTGGTGCAACTGCTCAGCGCCAGCCAAGGCATCGGCTTTGCCGTGCGCCTGGGCAATGCGGCCGCAGAACAGGACCACTACCTGGACTTCACCTTCAGCTGCGCCCTGCGTATCCAGGGTGAGCTGCCGCAAGGCCTGGTGGAGCGCTGGAACCAGTCGCGCCGCTTCGCGCGCCTGTCGTGCCAGGGCGAGTTTCTGGTGATGGAAATGGATGTGCAGGTCGCCGACGGCGTGAGCGAAAAACACCTGCTCGGCAACCTGCTGTTGTGGGACCGCCTGTTGCAGGAGTTCATCGCCTACCTGCGCGATTTCAGCCGCCAGCAAGCCGAAACGCAACCCGCCCAGGCCGAGCAGGTGGAGGCCGTTTCGTGAGCCGCCGTCGTCTGTGGGTAGGCGGCGGAGCCCTGGCGTTGCTGGGCTTGGCCATTGGCTTGGCGCTGCGCCCGGGCAGCGAGCCGGTGGCCGCCAGCCGCGAACCGCAACCTGTGGTGCAGGCCGCAACCGGCACAGTGTTGGCGCGCTTGGGGGAGCAGCAACTGAGCGTCGAGGAGCTTCAGGCGGCGCTTGCCGAATTGCCAGTGGCCAATGCCCAGCAGTTACGTGGCGACCGCCAGGCGCTGGAAGGCTGGATTCGCTCGCGCCTGGCCGAGAAGGCGCTGTACCAGCAGGCCGAGGCGCAAGGCTGGGGGCAGCGCCCGGAAATCATGCGCCAGACCCGCGTAGCCATCGAGCAGATCATCCTGCGCGATTACCTGGCCTCGGTCAGCCAGGTGCCGCAGGACTACCCCGGCCCGGACGCCCTCAGGCAGGCCTACGAGGCCGCCAAACCCGAGTTGCAGTTGCCTGCCAGCTACCGCCTGAGCCAGATCTTCCTGGCCGTGCCCGATGCCCAGAGCGTCGAGGCAGTACGCCGCCAGGCCCAGTTGCTGAGCAAGCGGGCACAAGCCCCGGGCAGCGACTTCGCCGCCCTGGCGCGCGAGTTCTCCCAGGACGGCGCCCCCGGCGACACCGGTTTGCAGCCGCTGGCGCAATTGCTTCCGGCGATACGCCCTGCGGTGCAGAAGCTGGCGCTTGGTGAGGTCAGCGAGCCGCTGCGCAGCGAGGCCGGCTTTCACGTGGTGAAGTTGACCGAGCAGCAACCCGCCCGGCTCGCGACCCTGGAAGAAGTATCGCCTCGCCTGCGCGCAGCGCTACGTGCCCAGCGCCAGGAACAGGTGGCCAAGGCCTATGTCGAGGGGTTGTTCGATTTGGCCACGCTAAGCATCGATGGTGCGGCCTTGCGCCAGGTCAGCGAGGCGAAACACTGATTGGTGTGAACCATGGAGCGCCAAGCCAAAGCGCTTGGCAAGGAGGCAGGGATGCCAATGTTAGAGATAGCCGGATACCCCAGTGTCGAGGGGCGTAAGCAGGGTGGCCAGGTGTTGGACCTGGAGCGTGTTCACGACCGGCAAGCACTGGCCTGCTTCCTGGCCGCTGCGCGTTGTGGGTGCTTCATGCAGGCGGCACGCAGCCTTAACCTGGCGGCCCCGGTGCTACGCAAGAAGCTGTCCCGGCTCGAAACCATCTTGGGTACGGTGCTGTTCGTCAGCAGCGATCATGGTGTGGCCTTGAGCCATGAAGGTATGCGGTTACAACGCCTGTTACAGGGCCGCGAGGCGCACCAGCTCACCGAATCGGTTTCAGGCGCTGCTACCCCACGCTTGCGCGTTGCAGTCTGCGAGCCGCTGTTGCACGACATCCTGGGGCGCAACCTGATGGCGTTCATCCGCCAGCATGCCAGGGTTCGCCTGGAACTGGTGAGCATTGCCGATCGCAAGACCGACCTGCAACTGCGTCTGGCCGACGATGCCATGCAGTGCCCGGCACTGGCCTTTGCCTGCGACACCCCTGAGTGCCTGGCGGTGCTGGGCTACCAACCTTATATCGCCAAGCGTTATTGCCGCGAGATCAACCGACCCACCAGCCACGAAGCCTTGCAGGACTACATGCTGGTGCAGTGGGCGGGCGATGCCCAGGTGCCCGCATTGGCCCCCTGGCACCGCCTGCTGGCTGCACGCGACACTGGGCTGACGGAACTGGCCGGTTATGAGCTTTTCCTACAAACGATCCGCTGCAGCGCCTCGATCGGCTTGCTGCCGCTGTACGCCGAGCAGCTCGACCGCAGCTTGATGGCCTTGCCGGGTTTGCTGGATGTTCCGATGGAGCGGGGGGTGTGGCTGGCGGTGAATACGCGTTCGGCACAGTTGCCGTTGGTGCAGGCGCTGATGGTAGCGATTCGGTCGGCGTTCATCGAACGTCGGGATTGGCTCTGAACCCAGCCATAGGCCCGGTGCAGGTATGCGCCGGGCCTATGGCTGCAGGTTTTCAGAGGTTATCCGCGTCGATCACTGCCTTGACGAAGGCCGTCGGCGCTTCATGCGGCGGGTTGTGCCCAATGCCGCCGTTGAACACCCGGTGTTCATACTTGCCGGTGAAGCGCTTGGCATAGGCATCGGCCGGCGGGTGCGGGGCGCCGTTGGCGTCGCCTTCGATGGTGATGGTCGGCACGCTGATGCTGGGGAAGGTGGCCAGCCTGGCTTCAAGCGCGTCGTACTTGGCCTCGCCCTGGGCCAGGCCCAGGCGCCAGCGGTAGTTGTGCACGGTGATCGCTACCTGGTCAGGGTTGTCCAGGCCTTTGACGCTGCGCTCGAAGGTGGCGTCGTCGAAGGCCCATTTGGGCGAGGCGAGCTGCCAGATCAACTTGGCGAATTCATGGCGGTTCTTTTCATAGCCCGCGCGGCCGCGCTCGGTAGCGAAGTAGTACTGGTACCACCATTGCAGCTCGGCACTCGGCGGCAGCGGCGCCCTGGCGGCCTCCTGGCTGCTGATCAGGTAGCCGCTGACCGCCACCAGCGCCTTGACCCGCTCCGGCCACAGGGCCGCGACGATGTCTGCCGAGCGTGCGCCCCAGTCGAAGCCTGCCAACACGGCACGTTGCACGTGCAGGGCATCCATGAAGGCGATTACGTCGCTGGCCAGCGCGGCAGGCTGGGCGTTGCGTGGCGTCTTGTCAGAGAGGAAGCGGGTTTCGCCGTAGCCGCGGATGGACGGCACCAGCACCCGGTAACCTTGCGCGGCCAGCATTGGGGCCACTTCCTCGTAGCTGTGGATGTCGTAGGGCCAGCCGTGCAGCAGGATCACCACCGGGCCATCGGCCGGGCCTTGCTCGACGTAGGCGACGTTCAATTCACCGGCCTCGATGTGCTTGAGCGGGCCGAAGGCCTTGGTGGCAGCCACCTGGGCGGTTTTCTCCGGGGCGCTTGCGGCATTGGTAATACTGCTGGCCAACAGGCCCAACGGTACAAGCATGCAGGCGAGCAATGCCGAGGGTTTGAAAAGGTGGGGCATCTGACGGTCTCCGGTAGGGCTGCTGGGGTGGCGTCAGTAGAGCGGTTGGCTGTATCGCCAATGTGTCGGCTTGGTTGCGGTGTGTTTTCCTGCGTGTCGATCGACGCTTCCTACACATTCAGATACAAACGCCAGCCGCAAGAAAATCCGCTAGCATGCCGCGTTCACCTTAACCACGGATTAACCATGAGCAACCCAATCTTCCGCGCCGCCACTGCCCAAGACGCAGAACGTTGCTACCAGATCGAAACCACGGCCTACGAAGGCGACGAAGCGGCCACCCAGGAAAAGATCGCCTTGCGCATCGCCCAGTACCCCGAGGGCTTTCTGGTGCTGGAGTTGGACGGGCGGGTGGTTGGCTTTATCAATAGTGGCTGCGCCCACGACGTGGTGATGTCCGATGAAGCCTTCAAGGAACTGGTCGGGCATGACGCCCAGGCGCCGAACGTGGTGATCATGTCGGTGGTGGTGGACCCGGCGTTCCAGGGCAAGGGCTACTCGGCGCAGTTGATGGCGCGCTTCGTGGCGCAGATGCGTGAGCGCGGCAAGGCGACCATCCACCTGATGTGCAAGGACCGGCACGTGGGGCTTTACGAGAAGATGGGCTACCGCTACGTGCAACCTTCGGCATCCGACCATGGCGGCATGGCGTGGCACGAGATGGTGATGGATCTGTGAGGATTGTCGGCGAACCCATCTGATACGGTTTTTTATCGCCAACCTGAATCTGTAACCGTATCAGTACGAGGCGGACAATAACCCCGTACCGTCAACACACTGTGGAGGTTCGGATGGGCAAGCTCTCGCTGTTCCTGGGTGGTTTTCTGCTGGTGACACTGCTGGTTGGCCTGCTGGGCACTATCCCGCCGGGTTGATCGCACCTTCTTTTCTCTACGCTTCCCCCCAGCCTGTCTACCTGCGAGACGGGCTCGAGGCGTTTGTGGCCGCACGGCGCGCACCGGATCAACGGTGCGTGCAAGTGATTCTCAAATACAAACCGCTCAGGTAATCTCCCGCCGCCATTAACAGGGCCCGCTGGCGTGGGCGTTCATTTGCCTTGGAGTCGTACATGGAATGCAAGAAGGGCCCCGCAGCGATGTTGGAGTGGCGCGGGCGTTTTCTCGAGGCGCAGGTGCTGGGGGAGCGCGAGTACGACCAGGCGTTGCAGTGCGCCGAGCAGTTGGAGCGTTCCGGGGTGATCAGCGCGCAGGAGTGGGTAGAACTGGTCAGGTTGGCGAATGCTGCGCTGCTGCGTGTGAGATAAGTCGTTATCCGCACTGGGAAAACTGTCCACAAAAAACGTGGGTAGGTCTGTGGATAAAACGCTACAAGCCAGGCCTGTAGCGGCCTTTGTTAAATTGAGCAGAATTTGTACAGCGCCTGAGCAATGCCGGCAGGCTCAGATAACCTGACGCTGGCTCTTGGCCTGCTCCACGCGGTTGCGGCCATGCGCCTTGGCGCGGTAGAGCGCCTGGTCGGCATCGGCCAGCAATGTATCCAGGCTGCGTGTGCTTTGCGCGGCGCAGCCTGCCACGCCAATACTGACGGTGATACGCAGCGGTTGTTCCTCGTGCATCACCTGCATGTCCTGCACCGCGCGGCGCAGGCGCTCGGCGGTGAAACCCGACTGCTCGACGGCCAGCCCCGGCAGCACGATGACGAACTCCTCGCCGCCCAACCGGGCGAACAGCTCGCTTTCGTGCAGGTTCTCCTGCACGGTGCGGGCGAACTGGCGCAGCACCTGGTCGCCGACGGCATGGCCGTGCTGGTCGTTGATCGCCTTGAAGTGATCGATGTCGAGCATCATCAGGGTCAGCGGCACGCCCGGCGCCAGGCGCTGGCGCCGATCGAGCAGGGCGCCGGCCTGCTGGGTGAAGGCACTGCGGGTCATGGCACCGGTGAGGTGGTCGATGGTTGCCTGGTGCGCCAGGCGTGTCAGCAGGCTGCGGTTGGCGCTGTTGATACAGGCCAGCACCAGCGGGCCGAGCACCAGCATGGCGATGCCCAGGCGTGCGGACATCAGCGCGCTTACCCCGGCCTCGCTCTGCGGCACGCTGAAATGCATCAGGTTCTGCGCCACGGCGACGATCAGCGTGCTGCCCGCGGTAAGGGTCAGCAGCGACAGCAGGAACGGTGAATAGCTCAGCGCACACCACAGCAGCGCCGACACCGGGAAGGCGATTGCCCCGGGGCCGCCAAAGAGCAGGCTCACCACCAGGGAGGCCAGCAGCACCAGCAAGGGGGCCAGGCGAACGCGTTGGCTGGCGCCGCGCCGCCAGGCGCGTGGCGAGGGGGCGGTGAGGAGGATGGGCAGTACCAGCACGCTGGTGGAGAACTGTTCGCTGAACCAGGCCAGCCAGGTGGCCTGCAACGACTGGTCGAACCACGGCGTGGCCACCAGGCAGGCCAGGCTTGCCGCCACTGCGCCAGCGGCCGCACAGGCGGCGAACAGGCGCAGTACACCATGGGGGGTGCGCAGGCGCCGGTGTTGGCGGGGCAGGCGGGCCAGCAGGCGCCAGATGGTGACGACGGCGCCCAGGTTGCACAGGTTGAACCACAGCGCGGGCAGCCAGGCACTGCCGGTAACCAGGTCGGCGCTGACCATGGCCAGGTACATCAGGCTGAAACCCGGCACGCTGGCCAGGCGCGGCTGGCGTAGCAGCAGGCCGGCGAGTACCGCATTGACCGGCCAGAACAGCGACAGCGACTCGATAGGCCGCGCAAAAATGCCGCCCAGTGTCAGGGCCAGGGTCAGGCCGAACAGCAGAAGCGGAGGAAACAGTCGCGATTGGGCTGGAAACACCATGAGCTCGACCGACAAGCGCAGAGGAAAACCAGGACGACAGCGGTAGGCACCTGGACCACAGTGGCGCAAGTGTGTTGCAGTCGGCCAATTGATGTCAATTAGATATTATTTGCGGCCGATCATCGCCAATAGGGTGTTTTTGGCGCCAGTTTCCCCGCATCGTGCTACAGCCCGAAGAACCAGGGCACCATCACCACGCTGACCCCCATCACCAGCAGCGTGAAGGGCACGCCGATTTTCACGAAATCGGCGAAGCGGTACTGTCCCGGCCCCAATACCAGGGTGTTGACCGGCGACGATACTGGCGTCATGAACGCCGCCGATGCCGCCAGGGCCACGGTCATGGCAAAGGGGTAGGGCGACATGCCCAGTTGTTGTGCGGTGCTGATCGCCACGGGGGCCATCAGCACCGCCGTGGCGGTGTTGGAGATGAACAGGCCGATCAGTGCAGTGAGGGCGAACAGGCAGGCCAGGATAGCGCTGGGGCCTGCACCGCCCAGCAGGTTCACCAGGGCGTTCACCGCCAGGTCGATACCACCGGTCTTCTGCAGCGCCAGGGCGAAGGGCAGCATGCCGACGATCAGCACCAGGCTTTGCCAGTGGATGGCGCGGTAGGCGCTGTTCATGTCGATGCAGCGGCCGGCGCCCATCAGCAGGCAGCCGATCAGTGCGGCGATGACATTGGGCACCGCACCGCTGACCATCAGCCCCACCATGACTGCCAGGCTGATCAAGGCATAGGGCGCACGGGCGCGGGCCGGTGCCACTTGGTCGACTTCCGCTGGCAGGCTCAGCACCAGGAAGTCGCGCGGCTGGCCTTGCAACTGGCGCACCGCCTTCCATGGGCCGACCACCAGCAAGGTGTCGCCCAGGCGCAGCTTTTCCTCTACCAGCTGTTCCTCGATGGCTACCTGTTCACGGCGCAGGCCCACCACGTTGAGGCCGTAGCGGCTACGGAAGGCCAGTTCCAGGATGCTTTTGCCGATCAGTTGCGAGCCCGGCGGCAGGGAAATTTCCGCCATGCCCACTTCCTGGGACTGGTCGATGAAATAGGCGGCCTTGAAATGCAGGGGTTCGAGCTGCATGGCCTGGCACAGGCTGCGCAGGTCGTCGCGGTTGGCGAACAGGTCGAGCAGCAGTACGTCGTCTTGCTGCAACACCGTGGCGGAATCGGCGGCGATCACCCTTGTGGTGAACTTGTGCTGACGCTCGATCCCCACCACATTGGCGCCATGTCGGGTGCGCAACTCCAGCTCGCCGAGGGTATGGCCGATCAGCGGCGAATGCGGACGAATGCGCAGGCGCCGTTCTCGGCCGGCGAGTTTGTAGTCCAGCACCAGGTCGAGCAGGGTGCGGCGGCTTTCCACACGGCCGTCCTTGCGCACCTCGCCATTGAGCCAGTGGCGGGTCAGCAGCATGTAGCCGATGCCCAGGGCCAGCACCACCAGGCCGAACGGGGTGAAACTGAAGAAGCCAAAACCTTCCTGGCCATGGCGCACCAACTCGCTGTGCACCACCACGTTGGGCGGTGTCGCCACCAGGCTGAGCATGCCGCTGATCAGGCCGGCGAAGCTCAATGGCATCATCAGCCGACTGGGCGACAGTTGCAGGCGCGCGGCGATGCTCAGCACCACCGGGATGAAGATCGCCACCACGCCCGTGGAGCTCATCACCGACCCCAGCAACGCCACCGAGACCATCAATAGCACCAGCAGGCGTGCCTCGCTGTTTCCCGCGCGCTCGCTCATCCATTCGCCGATGCGATACGCGATGCCGGTGCGCACCAGGCCTTCACCGATGACGAACAGCGCGGCAATCAACACCACGTTGGGGTCGCTGAAGCCGGCCAGGGCCTGTTCCACGGTGAGAATGCCCGACAGCGGCAGGAACAGGATCACCAGCAGGGCGACCACGTCCATGCGCGGGCGATTGATGACGAACAGGGTAATGACGACGGCCAGCAGGCCGAGGACCAGGAGCAGGTCGTGGGACATCGGGGAGGGTGATCCTTCACGGGGAGGCGACCGGGGTAGTGTGGCAGGTCGAGATGAAGGCGTCGTTGATGTGTTGCAGGGGTTTTGCAGTCTGTAGCGGCTGTAGCGGCCTCTTCGCGGGTCTGGCCGCGAAGAGGCCGACGCGGTATCAGTGGCGGCGGTGCTTGCGACCCTTGCGGTCATTGTCACCCAGGTGGTTACCCAGGGCACCGCCCGCCGCGCCGCCCAGGCCAGCACCGACGGTCGAGCCGGTGGAGCCACCGACCTTGCCGCCCAGCAGCGAGCCGCCCGCCGAACCCAGGCCACCGCCGATCGCCGCTTCAGTGCGGTTGCCCTTGCGTGCGCCGACCGCGCTGCCGGCTGCGCCACCCAGGCCTGCGCCAATGGCCGCGCCGGTGCTGCCACCAATGATCTGCTTGCCGACGACGTTGCCCAGGGCACCGCCCAGGCCACCACCGATAGCTGCGGTACCGTCACCGGCGAAGGCCCCTTGGCACAGCAACAGGCCGAGGGTGAGGGAAGGCAGAGTCAGACGCATGATGTGATGAACCTCGAAGTGCAGATGCAGGGGTTTACGGGACACCTGCTGAGACCGGAAAGGGTCGATTTGGTTTCCGCGCCACGCAAAATATTGTTACGCCAGGGAAAACCGGCGTGCCTGCTGGCTGCTGTTCTGTCCCGTTCGGTCATGGTCGGGTGTGCAACGGGCACCTAGACTGTCACCAGGCCGCAACCAAGATGGCCACCTGCCATATGGTGAATCACAATGATCGCCCATACACCCACGCTGTTTGCGGCGGTTGCGCTGGTCGCGACCATCCTGGCCTTCTGCCTGTTGCTGGTCGGCCAGTTCAATCGCCGCGACAACTTGTTGCTGACCGGCTGTGGCCTGCTCGCGCATGCCCTGGCGTACGTCTGCTTCACCCTCTACGGCCACATGCCGCTGTGGCTCAGCTATGCGCTGGGCAACAGCCTGCTGTCGCTGGCGCTGGCGTTCTATTCGGCCAGCCTGTTTCGTGTTCGCGAACAACGGGTGCCATGGCGGCGGATCTTCATCATTCCCCTGTTGATGGTGGCTGGCCTTGCGCTGCTGCTCGATACCCTGGAACCGCGCATGTTGCTGGCGACCCTGGTGTTGATGGCGCAGTGCGCGTTGATTCTCTACTGGGCCCAGCGCCATGCCGAACACCGGGGGCGGGCGCACTTGCTACTGGTGATCGGCGCGGGCATCAGCCTGGTAGGGCTGGGCATGCGTGTGGTGGCGGTGGCGACCGGTACTGCCGTGGAAATGCGCTATGACACCAGCAACCTCAAGCAGACCATCTCGGTGAGCATCGGCACGGCCACCGTGATGATGTATTCCATCGGCCTGGTGTTGATGGCCAAGGAGCGCAGTGAGTCGCGCCTGCAACACCTGGCCGGGCACGATGTGCTGACCGGCACCTGCAACCGCCGGGCGATTCTCGAGCGCTTCGCCGTGGAGCTGGAGCGCGCCCGGGTGGAGCAGACCAGCCTGGCGGTGGCGATGATCGACATCGACCACTTCAAACGCATCAACGACCTGCACGGCCACCTGGCCGGCGACGAGGTACTGTGCCATTGCGTGCGCCAGTTGCAGCAGCGCCTGCGCCAGGAAGACAGCCTGGGGCGCTACGGGGGCGAGGAGTTCCTGTTGGTGTTGCCACACACCGGCCGCGAGGGTGCCTTGAAGGCCCTGCACGACCTGCGCGAGGCCATTGCCCGCAACCCCGCGCGGTATGCCGGGGTGGATATCGAACTGCGTTTCAGCGTGGGCCTGTGGTGCGGCGTGCCGGGGCCTGATGACAGCCCCGCCTGCCTGATCGCCCAGGCAGATGCGGCGCTTTACCAGGCCAAGGCCCAGGGGCGCAACGCGGTGCGTATGGCGGGGCAGCTAGGCCTGGCCTAGCGGCGTGTCAGGACGCGGGCTGAATGGCCAGGACCACCCCGTTGGTGATCTGCACCAGCACGTAATGCTTGCCCATCTTCACCCAGTGGCTCTCCTTCTCGGGTGCCGGTAGGCCTTTGGCGCGCCAGTCCTGGATAGCCAGTTCGTCGCGTTTGTACTGGTCGGGCGCCTTGTCACCCACTTGCAGCTCGCGGTTGTGGGTTTGCGGCGACTTGATGCTCTCGACACTCGACTCGGCCGCGTGAGCCGCCAGGGGCAGGGTGAACAGCAGGGCATACAACAGTGGGCGCAGTTTCATGCAGAGTCTCCTCGTGAAGGGCATGCACTTCATGCGACAGCGCCGACCGCGAGACAATTCACTCGGCTGGCAGCCAGTGCTAGAGTCGCTTCTTTTTTGCCCTTGAGGAGGGAACATGCGAGCGATTCTGCCGATGGCCGCAGCGCTGATGCTGGTGGGGTGTGCGTCATCGAACATGGAGGCCGCGCGCAATGGCGAGCCGGCTGCGCGCCTGGACTCGCAAAAGCCGGTGGAGCGGGTTGCCCAGTGCATTCAGTTCAGCTGGCAGGAAGAGTCGAGCTTCGGTGTCGATGCCAGCGGCTACCTCGAGTCGCGCAAGCAGGGCGGCTTTACCGTGTATACCCGCGAGGCCGAGTCCTTCGCCGACGTCTACCCCCAGGGCGGCGGCACCCGCGTCGACTACTATGCGCAGAAGAACGACAGCATGGCCCTGCGCCGCAAGGCGTCCGCCGCCACCTGCCTGTGATTCAACGCGGCATGTAGCGCAGCTGCCAGCGCCGCGGGATCTTCAGCGAGGCCAGTGCCAGCAGCAGGGCCAGCAGCGCGCCGCCCAGCAGTGCCGGGCGCCCGAAGTAGTGTTCGAGCAGTACCCCGGCTACTGCACCGATCAACATGCCGCACCAAGGCACCAGTTGCACGCGCCAGCCCAGGCGCTGTTGGCCCAGCAGGGTGCGCCCCAGGCCGCGGCCAAAGCGCGACAGCGCGCCGGTCACGTAGGTCAGCCCGATGGGCAGGCCATTCACCTCTTCGACCACCGCATTGATCATGCCCATGGCGATCACCGCCGCCAGCAGCGCGGGCAGTTGCCAGCCTTCAGGCAATAGCCCGGCACAGGCCAGCAAGGCGGCGATCAGGCCAAGCAGGGGCCAGGGGCGGCGCCCGCTGCGGGCGGCGACGATCACCCCTAGGGTATTGCCCAGGACAAAGGCCACGATGACCAGCGCCAAGCGCAGCACCGGCCCCCATTCGGCACTGCCCAGCGAAGCGGCCAGGCGTGTGGTATTGCCGCTCATGAACGACACGAAATCGCCCGTCGCCAGAAAGCCGATGGCATCGGTCATGCCTGCGAGCACCGACAAGGCGGCGACGAAGTACAGGCCCACCGCGCCACGGCGCTGGATGAGCAGTTGCCGCTTGCCATGACCCGTCAGGCTTCCCGGTAGCATCGACGCCTCCTTAGGTGAATTCAGCGCATTCCGATGAACATGCGCGAAAGCTGGAGTATATCCATACGAATGTTCCGGCCTTAAAGGCTAAACAACGTGTTCGACCGAAAGTACTACGAGCGCGGCTTCAACGCGGCGCGGAACATGCCGGGCGAGCCGCGCAACCTGAGCGTGAGCATGAGCCTGTCGTTGTAGGCCGAACTGCTGGCGCAGGCCTGTAGGAGCGTACTGTGCTCAGGAGAGGAAACCACCATCGACATTGATTGCCGTGCCCGTGGTGTAGCTGGAGGCATCACTGGCCAGGTACAGCACCGTGCCGGCCATTTCGCTGGGGTCGGCCACGCGCTTGAGGGGAATCTGCTGTAGGGCCGTCTTGAGGATGGCGTCGTTCTTCACCAGTGCCGAAGCGAACTTGGTGTCGGTCAGGCCCGGCAGCAGGGCGTTGCAGCGGATGCCGAACTGCGCGCATTCCTTGGCGAACACCTTGGTCATGTTGATCACCGCCGCCTTGGTCACCGAGTAGATGCCCTGGAACAGCCCTGGCGATACGCCATTGATCGACGCCACGTTGATGATGCTGCCGCCGCCGTGTTCGCGCATCAGCTTGCCGGCTTCCACCGACATGAAGAAGTAGCCGCGGATATTCACATCCACGGTCTTCTGGAAGGCGCTCAGGTCGGTGTCCAGCACGTTGCAGAACTGCGGGTTGGTGGCGGCGTTGTTGACCAGGATGTCGATGTTCCTGGTCGATTTGAAGGTCTCTGGCGCTTCGCC
>NZ_JBNNVR010000025.1:0-60264 GCF_050280645.1 Pseudomonas sp. NPDC089554 | reverse complement strand
GGGCGGGTTGACCACCACGTAGTCGCCGCTGCCGGCCTGGTACTGGTAGTAGGTATCCGTCACCTGGAAACCGATCTCCCGCCTAGCTCGCGACTTCCTCGGGGTAAGGGTATTCGAACACCCGCACCACCTCCGAAGCATGCCAGGAGGCCGCTTCCAGGCCATCCACCGGCCCGGAGAACCGCCCCAGTCGCTCGACGCACTCGAAGAAGCCGGTACGCGGCAGGCGGCTGGCGCCTTGGCTGATCACCAGTGAACTGCGCAGCGGCTGCTCGGCACGGGCGTCGAGCACAGCCAGGTACTCCAGGGCGGCGGTGAGGGTCTGCATGGCAGGAGTGGGCAATTGCAGGCGCTCGAGCAGCGCGCGGTAGGTCAGCAAATGGCGCTGGCGGCGGGCCAGGTCGAGCTCGTCCAGCAGGTTTTGCCAATGCTGACGGCTGATCCTGACCTGGCTCATGATGGCTCGCTCCAGCCGGCAACGCCCAGGTGCCAGGCCAGGCTGCGCAGGATCGCCGCATCAGGCTGGCGCTCGCCGGACTCGATCATCGCCAGGTAGGCCGGGCTGATGCCGACGCTGCGCGCCAGTGCCTCAGGGGCCAGGCCCTTGCCCTCACGCAAACGCGCCAGCTCGCCCAACGAGGGCAGGCTGGCGCTGGGTGAAGCGTCTTGGGGCTGGGGCGCGGTGTCGACGCTGGCAGGCGGTTGCCCTGCCGCCTTGAGCAGTGCCTGGTATTGCGCCCAGGGCACGACTGCGTACTCGGGTTGACCGTCCCGGCTGATGACCTGAATACCCATACAACCCCCTTACTTGGGATTACCGCATGTAATCCGTCGGCATAATGCTTATGCCAATTATATTACCAAGCGCGGGAGTCTGTGCAGGTCAAGGGGTACGTCTTTCCAGGCGCAACGCTTCGGGGGTATCTGGCAGGCGCTCGACAACGCGTAGGCGTTCCGGCGCCTGGCCGTCACGCCAGGCCTTGAAGCGCGCCAATTCGTCGGACACGGTCTTGAGCACCCAGCCCAGCACCGCGATGTCATCCAGAAAACCCACGCCCAGCAACCAGTCGGGAATGGCATCCAGGGGGCTGACGAAATACAGCAGGCCCGCGACGATGGTCACCAGCGCCTTGGGACTCACGGCTCGGTACTCGCCGCGCCACCAGGCCAGGCACAACGCTTGTAGCAGGCGTACGTCCTCACGCAACTGGCCAAGCCGTGGCCCCTTGCGTGCCACGGCGAACAACAAGGCGGGCAAGCGACCACGGCTCAGCAAGCGCTCGGCCAATGGCAGGAAGCGGACGAAATTCCAGGGTGCACGCATGGAACCTCCAGAAGTGCGCGTAGGTTATCCACATATTTTGTGGATAACCTTGTGAACAGGGCAGCGCGGTGGGGGGTGTGGCGCCCGCGTGGCAAGGGCCTCGCTTAGATCGGGCGTTTTTTACACAACCGTTTCAGACACGCAAACGATTTGTGTCAGATGCGTCCGAACACGTCGCGCTGCAAGTACTCCGACAGTGCGACGGCCACGGGGTTCGCGTCAAGCCCCGGCAGAAACGACGACGCCCCGTCGAAACGGGGCGTCTTGGGTACAGCGTACGGCTTACTGGGCCGGTGCTTCGGCTTCGCCTTGCGGCTGGCTTGGGTCTTTGATGCCCAGCAGCTCCAGGTCGAATACCAGTACCGAGTTGGCCGGGATCAGCGGGCTCGGGCTCTGGGCGCCGTAGGCCAGTTCGGCTGGGATGTACAGCTTGTACTTCTCGCCGACGTGCATCAGTTGCAGGCCTTCGACCCAACCCGGGATCACACCGCTTACCGGCAGGTCGATCGGGCTGCCGCGCTCGACGGAGCTGTCGAACACCTTGCCGTCGGTCAGCTTGCCCTCGTAGTGCACGGTGACCACGTCGGTCGGCTTGGGCTGCGGGCCGTCAGCCTTCTTCACCACTTCATACTGCAGGCCGGAGGCGGTGGTAACCACGCCAGCCTTCTTGCCATTTTCCTCGAGGAACTTCTTGCCGGCAGCGGCCGCCTCCTCGCTGGCCTTGGCCAGGCGCTCCTCGGCGCGCTTCTGCAACGCGGTGAAGGCTTCGACCAGCTCTTCATCCTTGAGGCGCTGTTCTTTCTTGGTGACCGCGTCTTCGATGCCGAGGGCAACGGCTTTGGAGTCCAGGTCGTCCATGCCTTCCTGGGCCAGGCTCTTGCCCATGTTCAGGCCGATACCGTAGGAGGCTTTCTGTGCTGGTGTTTTCAGCTCGACGCTGCTGGTCTGGGAGTCGCAGCCCGCGAGCACCAGGCCAACCAGGGCAACCGCAGCCGCCAAACGATGTTGTTTCATGCTAATTCCTTGTTCATGCGCCATAAGGGCAAATCAGGGTAAAGCCGCGAGCTTATCAGGCGGCCATGACCAATGGCTACCGGCATAAGAGACGGTTTCCAGGGCGAAGTTCAGTGGATAAAGGGATCTTCATCCACACAGCCGCCGATACCGTTTTTTCCTACGCTTCCTGAACCCTATTCTTACAACGCACTAGCATCCTCAGTGCAGCCCAAGCTCCACCTGCTCCCCACGCACCCGCACCGGCCATACCCGCAGGCGCTGCGCGTCATCCTCCAGGCAGCGGCCATCACGCAGGCAGAAGTGCTGCTTGTACAGCGGCGCAGCCACCACCAGCTCGCCGGCCACACTGCCCACCAGGCCGCGGCCGATGATGTTCGCCCCCGAGCGCGGGTCGCGGTTGTCGATGGCGTACACCGCCTGTTCCTGGCCCGGCAGGTAGAACAGCGCCACCTGCGCGCCGTCGAACCAGGCCACCACGCCCGAGTCGGCCACCAGGTCCTGGACCTGGCAGACCGCTTGCCATTGAAGATCGTGTGCCACGGCAGCATTGGAACGGTTCATCAGACAACCTCCTCGACAGTGGGAATCAGGTGCAGCGATGCCGCCGGCCGGCGCTGTTCGCGTTCGCGCACGAAGTGCACGTCCGGGTCGGGGCGCTGGTCGTTGACGAAGGTGCGGAAGCGCTTGAGCTTCTCGGGGTCTTTGAGGGCGTTGGCCCATTCGCATTCATAGCGGTCGACCACGTGCTGCATCTGCGCCTCGAGTTCGGCCGCAAGGTTCAGGCTGTCGTCGAGGACCACCGCCTTGAGGTAGTCCAGCCCGCCTTCCAGGCCCTCGCGCCACACCGAGGTACGCTGCAATTTGTCGGCGGTGCGGATGTAGAACATCAGCACGCGGTCGATCAGGCGTATCAGGGTTTCATCGTCCAGGTCGGTGGCGAACAGCTCGGCATGGCGCGGGCGCATGCCGCCGTTGCCGCAGATGTACAGGTTCCAGCCCTTGTCGGTGGCGATCACGCCGATGTCCTTGCTTTGCGCCTCGGCGCATTCGCGGGTGCAGCCGGACACCGCGAACTTGAGCTTGTGCGGCGAGCGCAGGCCCTTGTAGCGGTCCTCGATGCGCAGGGCCATGGCCACGCTGTCCTGCACGCCATAGCGGCACCAGGTGCTGCCCACGCACGACTTCACCGTGCGGGTCGACTTGCCGTAGGCATGCCCGGTCTCGAAGCCGGCCTCGATCAGCTCGCCCCAGATCAGCGGCAGCTCGTGCAACTGCGCGCCGAACAGGTCGATGCGCTGGCCGCCGGTGATCTTGGTGTAGAGGTCGTATTTCTGCGCCACCTGGCCGATCACGATGAGTTTTTCCGGGGTGATCTCGCCACCGGGAATACGCGGCACCACCGAGTAGGTACCGTTCTTCTGCATGTTGGCCATGAAGGTGTCGTTGGTGTCCTGCAGCGGCACCAGGGACGGGTCCATGATCGGCTGGTTCCAGCACGATGCGAGGATATTGCCCACTGCTGGCTTGCAGATGTCACAGCCAAGGTGGCCTTTGCCGTGGCGTTCGAGCAGTTCGGCGAAGGTGCGGATGCCCCCTACCCGCACCATGGCGTACAGCTCCTGGCGGGTGTAGGCGAAGTGCTCGCACAGGCTCTTGTCGACGGTCACGCCGCGGGCGGTGAGTTCATGTTCGAACACCTGCTTGAGCAAGGCTGCGCAGCCGCCGCAGCCAGTGGCCGCCTTGGTGCAACCCTTGACTGCAGCGAGGTCGCCACAGCCGCTGTCGATGGCCGCGCAGACCGCGCCCTTGCTGACGTTGTGGCATGAGCAGATGGTCGCACTGTCGGGCAACGCATCGGCGCCCAGGGCCGGGGCACCGCCGCTTTGCGGCAGGATCAACGCCGCCGGGTCGGCGGGCAGTGCGATGCCGTTCTGCGCGTATTGCAGCAGGGTGTCGTAGTAGCTGTTGTCGCCCACCAGCACCGCACCCAGTACGTGCTTGCCGCTGGCGTCCACCACCAGGCGCCGGTAGCTGGCGTTGGCCTCATCGATGAAGCGGTAGCTGCGCGCCCCCGGCGTGGCGCCGTGGGCATCGCCGATGGAGCCGACGTCAACGCCCAGCAGCTTGAGCTTGGTGGACATGTCGGCCCCGGTGAAGGCCTCGCTCGGCGCATCGAGCAGCAGCGCGGCGAGGTTGCGCGCCATGCTGTAGCCCGGCGCCACCAGGCCGAACACGCTGCCATTCCACGAAGCGCATTCTCCGATGGCGAAGATGCGTGGGTCACTGGAGCGGCAGTCGCCATCGATCACCACGCCGCCGCGTGCGGCGATGTCCAGGCCACTGGCGCGGCCCAGGGCGTCCTGCGGGCGGATGCCGGCGGAGAACACCACCAGGTCGGTTTCCAGGTGCTCGCCGCCGTCGAAGTTCATGCGGTAGCGGTAGCTTTCGCCGGCACTGATCGACTGGGTGGCGTGGGACAGGTGCACCCCCACGCCCAGCGCCTCGATCTGCGCACGCAGTGCCGCGCCGCCTTCGGCATCCAGTTGCACCGGCATCAGGCGCGGGGCGAACTCCACCACGTGGGCCTCAAGGCCCAGGGACTTGAGCGCGTTGGCCGCCTCCAGCCCCAACAGGCCGCCGCCGACCACCACACCCCGGCGCGCACCGCTGGCCGCTGCGCGGATCGCATCGAGGTCGTCGAGGGTGCGATAGACCAGGCGTGCCGTGCCGCTGGAACCTTCGATCGGAGGAACAAAGGGATAGGAGCCGGTGGCCAGCACCAGGCGGTCGTAGCCATAGCGGCCTTCGGCGGTAACGATTTCGCTGTGCTCGCGGTCGATCTCCAGCACCGCTTCACCCAGGTGCAGGTGCACGCCATGCTGGCCGTAGAAGTCGGCCTCGCACAGCGCCAGCGCCTCGGCATCGCTGCCGCCGAAGTACTCGGACAAGTGCACGCGATCGTAGGCGCGCTGGCGCTCCTCGCCGAACACCCGCACTTCGAAATGCGCCAGGGCGCCGCGCTCGACCAGTTGCGCGACCAGGTGGTGGCCGACCATGCCGTTGCCGACGATGACCAGTCGCTCAAGTTGCCCGCCGTTCGCTGTTGCCTTCATAGCCGATCCTCGATCACGGTTCGCGGGGTTGCCCGCGGCAAAGACAAAAAAAAACGCCTGGAGCCAAAGCTCCAGGCGCCTTTGCCTGTACTCATCAGTGTGAGGCCCCTGCTGATCGCCGTTGATCGGCGGGGCATGTTGTAGAACGGGTGAAGCAGGGAGTGTGCCAATTCGGCTGACCGTGGTGGCATCTTCGCGGGCAAGCCCGCTCCTACAGGGCTATGCAGCGCCGCCGCCCCTGTAGGAGCGGGCTTGCCCGCGAAAGGGCCAGCAGCCTCACTGCATCACCCCAGTGCAACCCGCCCAATCCCGGTGCATTCAATACACATCGCGCCGGTAGCGCTTGTCGCGGTTCAGCCCCTCCACATAGGCCGTAGCCGCCGCCTCGTTCATCAGCCCATGCTGGGCCACCACCTGGCGCAACGCTGCGTCCACATCCTTGGCCATGCGCTGGGCATCGCCGCAGATGTAGAAATACGCGCCGTCCTGCAACCAGCGCCACAGCTCGGCGCCCTGCTCCAGCATGCGCTGCTGCACGTACACTTTCTCGGCCTGGTCACGGGAAAACGCCGTGCTCAGGCGCAGGTGCCCGCTGGCTTGCCAGGCCAGCAGCTGTTCGCGGTAATAGAAATCGCAAGCCTCGTGCTGTTCGCCAAAGAACAGCCAGTTTCTGCCTGCCGCACCACGCGCTTCACGTTCCTCGAGGAACGCGCGAAACGGCGCAATACCGGTGCCGGGGCCGACCATGATGATTGGCGTGGCGTCGTTCTCGGGCAGGCGGAAGTGCCGCGAAACCTGCGGAAAAATCGCCACCTCCAACGCATCGCAGCGGTCGGCCAAAAAGCTCGAGCACACGCCTTTGCGCTGGCCGTAGCGCACCGTGGAAACGGTCAGGTGCACTTGCTCCGGGTGAGCCGCTGGGCTTGAGCTGATGGAATACAAGCGCGGCTGCAAGGGCTTGAGCAGTGCCAACCAATCGGCCAGCAACAAGCGCTGGGGGAAGGCGCGCAGTACATCGGGCAGTTGCTTGCCCCATAGCCAGTCCTTCAGTTCAGCGTGTTGCTCGGGTTGCAGCAGGTGGCGCAAACCTTCGGCATCGGCGTCCTGGCTGAACGCCTCCAGTTGCGCAGGCGTCACCTTGGCGATTTCCAGGTGCCGCTCCAGCGCATTGGCCAAGGGCATGGGCGGCAGGTTGGGTGGCTCGACCACTACCTGGCCATCGAAGCCCATCAGCTCGAGCAGCTCGCGCACCAGCGCCGGGCAATTGCGCGGCCATACGCCAAGGGCATCGCCCGGCTGGTAGGTCAGGCCGCTACCGCTGAGGTCGAACACCACTTGGCGGGTTTCCTTGCTGGCACCTGGGCCATTGAGCACACGGTTTTCCAGCAGTGGCGCAAGGCACGGGCGCTGCTTGGCGAACGCGGTTTGCGGCTCAGGCTCGAGCACTTCGCTGATGCTCGAGCCCAGCGCTGGCAACAGCGCTTGCAGCCAATTGGCGAAGGGCTGGTCGAAATCCGGCTCGCAGTCGACCCGCTGCAACAAACGCCGCCCGCCAAGCTCGGCCAGGCGCTGGTCGAGCTTGCGACCGAAGCCGCAGAACTGGTCATAGCTGGAGTCGCCCAGGGCCAATACGGCGTAAGGCAATTCGGCGCACAGGCTGCCCTCCTCGCCCTGCAAGGCCTGCCAGAACGCCACGCCACTGTCGGGTGCATCACCGTCGCCGAAAGTGCTGGCAATCAACAGTACGCTGGCGGCGCCGCGCAACTGGGCAGGGCTGACCGACTCCATGCAGTCGAGCGCCACCTCAAGGCCCGCTTCACGCAGGTGCCCGGCGCAGCGCTCGGCCAAGGCTTCGCCATTACCGGTTTGCGAAGCCCACAGTACTCGGTGGCGAGGCCCCTCGGGCACAGGCGCACCCGCCGGCTTCGCGAACAGACCGGCCAGCAAGCCATCGACGAACAGCCGCCGCTGTGGCGCCAGTGGTGCGTTGGCAGGCAGGCTTGGTGCGCCGTCGACACGGGCCTGGGCCAGGCCAAGCAGGAAACCTTGCAGATAGTGGCGCTCGTCGTCGCTCAGGGTCGGAGTGGGCAGCGACTCCAGGCCAAGCAAGCGCGACAGACTGGCGGTCGGTGTGCTGGCCGGAGCGACGTCGCCCAGCTCGAGGGCTTCGATACGCTCGCCAGCGACCCGTTCCAGGGCCACAGCGCAGTGTTTCAGGGCAGGCTGCAACGAGGTGGGGTCGACCGCATCGCAGGTCACGGCGTTGACTGCCAATTGCTCGCCGTACAGGTCGTTCCAGTGGAACGGCGCGAAGCAGTTGCCTGCCATCACCCGGTCGCTGATGCGTGCGGGTAGCACCGCCTGGCCGCGACGCGAGCGGATCGCCACTTGGTCTTTGTCGGCGATGCCCAGGCGCTGGGCGTCGGCCGGGTTGATCTCGACGAAGGGGCCGGGTTCGAGTTTGTTCAGGCTCGCCACCTTGCCGGTCTTGGTCAGGGTGTGCCACTGGTGCTGCACACGGCCGGTGTTGAGCACCAGCGGGAAGTCCTCATCGGGCAGCTCCGGCGCAGGCAACCAGGGCCGGGCGAAGAAGCGTGCCTTGCCGCTGGCAGTCGGGAAGGCCAGCGCGGGGATGTGCTGGCCATCGCGCAGTTGCTGCTGGCTGATGCCGTCGTTGAGGTAGCGCAGCGGGTTACGCTGGCCTGCCTGGCCAGGGGCGCACGGCCACTGGCGCGGTTGCTCGCGCAGCGCGGCGTAGTCGATGCCGCGCAGGTCATAGCCGGTGGCGGGGTTGTGGAACTGGCGAATCTCGTTGTACACGGCCTCGGCGTCGGGGTAGTCGAAGGCCTCGGCATAGCCCATGGCGCAGGCCACCCGGGCAATGATTCGCCAGTCCTCCAGGCTTGCACCGGGGGCCGCAACGGCGCGTGGCATCAGGGTCAGGTTGCGCTCGCTATTGATCATCACACCCTCGCCCTCGGCCCACAGCGCGGCCGGCAGGAGGATATCGGCGTAGCGGTTGGTCTCGGTGTCGAGGAAGGCGTCCTGGGCGATCACCAGTTCGGCCTGGTTCAAGCCATCGATCACCTGTTGGCGGTTGGCGACACTGGCCACTGGGTTGCTGCAAATGATCCAGCAGGCCTTCACCTCGCCGCGCTTCATCTGCTCGAACAACGCCACCGTGCCCTCGCCGCCTTCGCTGCGCAGGCTGCCCGGCGCCAGGCGCCACTGCTGCTCGACGAACGCCCGGTCGCCCTCGACTTGCGCCGAGCGCTGGCCCGGCAGCCCCGGCCCCATGTAGCCCATCTCGCGCCCGCCCATGGCATTGGGTTGGCCGGTCAGCGAGAACGGCCCGCTGCCGGGGCGGCAGATGGCGCCGGTGGCCAGGTGCAGGTTGCACAGTGCGTTGGTGTGCCAGGTGCCGTGGATGCTCTGGTTCAGGCCCATGGTCCAGCAGCTCATCCACTGGCCGGCAGCGCCGATCCATTCGGCGGCCTGGCGGATATCCGCTTCGGCAAGGCCGGTGAGTGTGGCCACGCGCTCGGGGGTGTAGTCCTCCAGGAAGGTCGGCATCTCGTCCCAACCTTCGGTGTGGCAGGCGATGAAGTCGGGGTCGGTGTGGCCATTGGCATGCAGCAGGTGCAGCAGGCCGTTGAGCAGCGCCAGGTCGCTACCGGGGCGCACTTGCAGGAACAGGTCGGCCTTGTCGGCGGTGGCGCTGCGGCGCGGGTCGACGACGATCAGCCGGGCACCGGCCTTGAGGCGGTCGAGCAGGCGCAGGAAAAGGATGGGGTGACAGTCGGCCATGTTCGCGCCGATCACCAGGAACACCTCGGCGTGCTCGAAATCCTGGTAGCTGCCCGGTGGGCCATCGGCGCCGAGGGACTGCTTGTAGCCGCTGCCGGCGCTGGCCATGCACAGGCGTGAGTTGGACTCGATATGGCGGGTGCGGATGTACCCCTTGGCCAGCTTGTTGGCCAGGTATTGGGCCTCCAGCGACATCTGCCCGGACACGTACAGCGCCACGGCGTCTGGCCCATGTTGGTCGATAATGCCGCGCAGGCGCGTGGCGGCCTGGTCGATGGCGGTGTCGAGCGCCGTGCGCACCGGAGGATGCTGACGCTGCTGGCGCACGAAGGCCTGCTCCATGCGCCCGGCGGCAGTCAGCGGCAGGTGCGCGGTGAGGCCCTTGGTGCACAGGCGGCCGAAGTTGCTCGGGTGCTGCTTGTCGCCGCTGATCTTGCTGACCTTGCCATCGGCCACGCTCATGACGATGCCGCAGCCTACCCCGCAATACGGGCAAACACTGCGTACCTCGCTGCTGCTCATGGGCCGTTCTCCTGTGGGCAAAACGCAAAAAGGCGCCGGCTGCCCCGGCTTGCTTGGCAAGCGGGGCAACACGGCGCCTTTGTCGTGAAAAGTGTTGGGAGCCATCGGCGTTGACGGTTCCGGATGGGGTGAATCAGCAAGTTCCGGGCCAGCAGGCCTGCGGCTCCGAAGCCTGCGTGCTGCGTGCTTCGCAGGCATGCCTGCGGCCTACAGGAAGCGCACCGTCCTGGCGCCAAGCGCACCATGAGGTAGCAAGACGCGGGCGAATGACGATATGCTTCGTATACGTTTCATATAAAGGAGCCCTGCCATGGGTATCGTCAAGATCGCCGACGACCTCCACGAAGACCTGCGCATCGCCAGCGCCGCGATGTCGCGTTCGATCAACGCCCAGGCCGAGCACTGGATTCGCCTGGGCATGCTCGCCGAGCTGCACCCCCAAGCGACATATCAGGACCTGCTGCGCCAGCTGTTGCGCCAGGAGCAGGCCAACCTCAAGGAACTGCTGCAATGAGCAAAGTGATTCTCAAGGACGAAGCCCAGTTGGCGCTGATGCGCAATGCGGGCCAGCTGTTGACCCAGGTGTTCGCCGACCTCGATGGTTTCATCCGCCCTGGCGTGACCACGATGCAGATCAACGACCGTGCCGAGGCGTTCATCGTCCAGACGCTGAAGGCGCGACCGGCGAGCAAGGGCCAGTATGGGTTTCCCTATTCGCTGAATACGTCGGTCGACCAGGTGGTCTGCCATGGCATGCCCAAGGCTGACGAGGTGCTGCAAGAGGGTTCGATCGTCAACGTCGACATCACCCTGGAACAGGGTGGCTATATCGCCGACTCGTCGAAGATGTACTGCATCGGCAGCATCAGCGAGGATGCCCGGCGCTTGGTCGATACCACGTACCAGGCGCTGTGGAAGGGTATCGAGCAGGTTCGTCCGGGCGCTACGCTGGGGGATATCGGGCATGCGATCCAGGCCTTCGCCGAGGCGGCTGGCTACAGCGTGGTACGTGAGTATTGCGGCCATGGCATCGGCAAGCAGATGCACGAGGCGCCGCAGGTGCTGCATTACGGGCAGCGTGGGATGGGCATGAAATTGCAGCCGGGGATGGTGTTTACCATCGAGCCGATGATCAACCAAGGGCTGCGTGGAACGCGTACGCTGAAGGATGGTTGGACGGTGATAACCCGCGACGGGGCATTGTCGGCGCAGTGGGAGCACACCGTGGCGGTGACTGAGAGTGGGTATGAGGTGTTGACCCTGCGCGAGGAAGAACGCGCCGCTTAAAGCCGCAGCGCCCTCGCTTTGGCTCTCGCTTTCGCCGTTGATCTTGCTGTTGATCTTGCTGTTGATCTTGATCTTGATCTTGCTGTTGATCTTCGCGACTTCCAGAAGGCCGAACGGAGGCGTCTGAAGGGCCATGGCGCGTAGCGCCCTTCGGCGTAGCCGAAGTCGCGAGATGTAGACTTGCGAAGCAAGTCGTAGGCCGCGAAGGCCCGTAAGACGCCGGAGTGAGGGGACCCGGAGCGCAGCGCAGGGCCGTATGGGGGAGCAAGCGGTTTTTGCTTACTTTTTTCCAAGAAAAAAAGTAAGTCGCCGTAAGGGCGAAAAGGTGAATGAGCGCCACCAAAGCAAATGGATATTCACCCAAAGCCCGGGCCCCAAAGCCAACACCAAAACCAAAACCAAAACCAAAACCAAAGAGAGCGAGTAAAACCGCAAACTGCATTGCTCCATTCCACACCCAATCTCTACAATCCCAGCCATCTTCAAAGCGGCCCAGGACCCCCTTCATGGATGAAAACGCCCAGCACTGGCTCCATGCCCTCTCCGCCCCCATGGCCGCCCTCAACGGCGCCAGCTACACCGCCCCCGACTACCACGAAGACGAAGACCGCACCGACCTCGAACGCTGGTGGGGCATCGCCAACCGCGCCCAGCTGCTGGACATGCTCGGCATGGCCGACAACGGCCACGCCAGCGAACTGAGCGAAGCCTACTGGCAGTTCCAGCGCTGCCTCCCCAGCCAGTGGCAAGCACTGCTCGAACGCCTCCCCCTGCGCGAACGAACCAAGCACGAATACGCCGCCCGCACCTTCCCCGACTGCGGCCCCGGCGGCACCCGCGCCTGGGACCTCGGCCGCATGAGCTTCCTGCTGCGCGCCGGCGTGAAGAAAGGCTTCGTCACCCCCGAAGAAAGCCTCTACCTGCATCACCGCCTGGCCCTGCGTGCCCGCCACTACTACAACAACTGGAACAGCTACCTGGCCGGCTACCTGTTCGGCAAGGCCCTGTGGAACGTCGCAGACAGCAGCGACGAAACCCTGGCCGCCCACCTCGAACGCCAAGGCAGCGAACACTGGAACCGCTGCATCCTGCTCAATATCCGCCTCGGCGCCGACCCCCTGCTCGCCAGCCTGGCCTGGGACATGCCCCTGCCAGAACCGCAACGCCCAAGCTCACTGCAAGAGGACTGCTGGTCATGAGTTGCTGGATCCGCCTGGGCATCGAACCGACCCAGGACCTGAACACCATCCGCCAGGCCTACCGCAGCCGCCTGCCGGCGCATCACCCCGAGACCGACCCGGAAGGCTTCCAAGCCTTGCGCGAAGCCTACGAGCAAGCCCAGCGCCTGGCTCGCGAGCACGATGCCCTGGCCGGTGCGCCCGAACCTGTGGAACAGGACGAACCCCACACCGCCCTCCAGGGTTTCCACCAGTTGCTGGAAGAACCCGCACTGCGCTTCGACCCGCACGCCTGGCAGCGCTATATCGCCGAACTCGACGAACTGCCGCTGGAGCAGTTGGAGGACGTCAGCAGCCAGCTGCTGCATGGCCTGCGTCACTGCGGCCCGATCTCCCACGCCTGCGCCAAGCTGCTGGCCGAGCGCCTGGGCTGGGCCGGCCAGGTGCTGCGCATGGACGACGCCCAGGAGGTCGAGGCATTCCTTGCCCGCCTGGCCGAGCCTGACCCATTCGACACCCTCTTGATGCGCGACTGGCCGCCGACCACGCAACTGGAAACCCTGTGGTATTTCCGCAGCCTGGCCTTCTGCTTCGAACAACGCCCGCTGTTCGAGTTCGAGCACTTCGCCAGCCAACACACCTGCCTGGCGATCCCCGACGATGAGGCGTTGGTGCAGCGCCTGACAGAGCAGTTCAGCCAGGCCGGCATCGCCAGCCCGACCTTCAATACCCTGCTCCAAGAACGCCACGCCCAGGCCCCCGATGACGCCGACCTGCTCTACCTGCTGGCGCGCCAGGCCGATGCCCTGGGCGACCAGCAGCAGGCACAGGCCTGCTGGCTGCAATTGTGGCGCGAACACCGCCACCCCCTGGCCGAACGCTGGCTGCTCGAGCTGTGCGCACGCCAGCAGCCCCAGCGCCTGCCCTTGCTGATCCAGGCTCTGGACACGCAACACCCACCCACCACCTGGCCCACTGACCTCGCCGACCCGGCCCAGGCCTTCGGCAGCCCGGCGCAGGCGCCACAAACCCTGGCGCGCTGGTCCTGGGCCGCGCGCCTGGGGCTCGATGGCATTGCCGCGACCTTCATCGACTGGTGCCTGGATGGCGACGACGAACTGCCGCTGCTCGCTTGGCTGCTGCAAGACCAGCCCGACCACGCCCTGCACCGTCTGTACTGGCAGGCCTGGGCCTTGCAGCGCGGCGAGGCCGGGTTACTGCGCAGCATCCTGGCCGAACGCCCGGGCGACGAGCTGTTCGACGCATTGATTCTCGAAGGTTTCCAACAACAGGCGCAACGGCACCTGCACTGGCTGGAGCACTCGCCGGTGGTGCAGGAGCTGGTACGTTTCTGCGCCAGCGACGCACCAAACCCGAGCCTTCCCGAGGCACTGGACGAAGAACATAACCGCCCGGTCTGCCGCGAATGGCTGCGCCGCGTGCGAACCTACTCGGCCCCAGCCCTGCTCGGCCTGAACCGCCACTTCGAAATGCGCCGCCTGTTCACCGTGCCGTTCGCCCTGGTGACCCAAGGCGAACTGGCCGACAACGGCATCCTGCTGCCGCCCATGCCCAAAGGCGAAGCCTTGTGGCACTGGCATCGCCAGCAGCTGTTCATGCTGGCGCTGGCCGACCAGCCGGAACGCTGGATGGCCATGCTTCCCGATGGCCTGGCCCAGCAACTGGCCTACCCAATCGACCATCCGTTCGTCGCCACCCACCAGCTATTGCTCGAACAACAGGCCGACGGCCACAGCAACGCGCTGCTGGGCTGGCTGGACGATCACGACCCGCTGCAAGCCTTCATCGCCAGCCGCCTGCTGACACTGGCCTATGTCTTCAACGCCAGCCGCCTGCCCAGTGCCAAACGCTTGCTGGAGTGCCTGGAGAACGACACCGACACCCTCGACGAGCACCCACTGGGCTACTTGCTGCTGTGCGCAGTGCTGTGCCACGACCCCGCGCTCGACGGCCAGCAACGTGCACGCCTGCGCGATCGACTGGACGCCCTGGACAATGACAGCCCGTGGTTCGCGCCACTGCGTGACGGGCTGGTCAAGGGCAAGGTCAAGACCCTTGCGCGCCACACGCTGGAACAGGAGGAAGGCGTCGACACGCAGATGTTCAACGACGCCCTGAAAGCCTTCAACCACCTGGTCGACGACTGCACCACCCCGCCCACCCGCCTGCTCATGCGCTTGCAGAAAGGCAAGGACGACCCCGCCCAGGACACCGGCCTGCGCTGCGCGATCATGGCCTTGCTGGGGTGGTCCGAGCGCTTGCTGGTGGAGCATGCCGCCAAGCTCGCTACGCCGCCTTGGGCGGTCTGGCGCCTGGGCAGCCGCATTGGCCGTGGCGACCTGGCGGCGCAATTGGTGGTGATGATGTTGATCGGTGTGGCCGCGCGGGCCTACAGCATCACTCTGGTGCTGCTGGCACTGCTGGTACTCAGCGCGCTGCTACGGCGCCTGCGTGACTTGGGCAGGGGCGTGCCGACGCTGGTGTTGCTGGTGATGGCCAGCCGCTTGCTGCCGGTGCTGCCGTTCGTGCTGCTAGGGCTGCCGGGCGACAAGCTGCCGAACCGCTACGGCCCCTCACCCGGCGCGCCGGACCAACTGCAGGATGGCCTGCAAGTGGCCTTGCGCCGGCTGATCCATCAGTAGCTCAGCTCGTCCAGCGCCTGGCTCAAGTGCTGGCGCTGGCGGCTGATTTCCCCTGCCTGCTGGCCTGCCAGCACGGCATTGAAGGCATCCAGCCAACTGCCGATCAGCTCGCGCTCATCGCCCAGGCTCTGCATCCAGGCCCGCTCCAGACGGGCCAGCAGGGTGCGGTTGGGCAAGGCGTCGCGGGGGTGGATCTTCAGGCCGGCCAAGCGTTCGTGGCTGGCCTGGCGGGCAACGGCATCAAGGCCGGTGGGGCTGCGGTCGATACTGTGGCTGTGCTTCTGCCCGGTCTCGAGGAAGGTCACGTCCACTTCCAGCAGGCCGTTGATGTCGTAGCTGAAACGTACGTCCAGCGATTGCACCTGGCCGGTCTGCTGCAACGGGATGTCGAAACTGTCCACCAGGATGTTGTCGCGCACCCAGGGGCGCTCGCCTTGGTACACCGCGATGCGCACATACTTCTGCTCGGGGTGGCTGCTGAAGAAGCGCTGCACGCGGGAGGTGGGGATGACGGTATTGCGCTCGATGATCGGCGAGAACGCGCCAGTGACTTCCTCGCCACGTGACGAGGCCACACCCAGGGTGTAGGGGCAAACGTCGGTGAGGATCAGCTCGTCGATGGCTGCGTCGCGGGCCTTGCAGGCGGCCTGGCTGGCAGCGCCGAGGGCGACGATGGTGTCGGGGTCCAGGTGCCGGTAGGGCAAGCGGCCAAACAGCTTGGCCACCAGTTGCTGGACCTGCACCATGCGCGTGGCACCGCCTACCAGCACCAGGCTGTCCAGCTCGCGTGGACTCAATCGGGCATCGCGCAGGGCCTGCTCGATCGGTGTACGCACCCGCGCCAAAAGGGGCGCCCAGATCGCTTGCAGCTTGAGGTCGTCGAGCTGCCATTCGCGGGCCTGGCCATCACCGCTCCAGGTAAGTGTGCGCGTGCCCTCGCCCAAGCTTCGCTTGAGCTGCTCGACGGCATCGTGAAGGCTGGCCAGGGCCTGGGGTTCGAGCTGCTCGGCCTTGAGCTGCCAGTCACGCAGGCAGGCGGCGAGCAGGGCGTCGGTGAAATCCTCACCGCCTAGGTAGTTGTCGCCGGTCGAGGCATGCACCTCGATCAGCGGCAGGGCGTACTCCAGCACGGTGACATCGAAGGTGCCGCCGCCCAGGTCGAATACCAGGGTGCGTTCGAACTTCTGCTCGTGCAGGCCGTACGCCATGGCGGCGGCAGTGGGCTCATTGATCAGCCGCTGCACCTTGAGGCCAGCGAGCTCGGCGGCGAACACCGTGCGCTTGCGCTGCTCGTCGCTGAAATAGGCCGGCACCGAGATCACCGCTTCGCTCACCGGGCAGCCCAACCAGGCCTCGGCATCCTGCTTCAGCGAGCCCAGCACCAGGGCCGAGAGTTCCTCGGGGGTGAACGAATGCTCGCCAAGCTCGAAACGCTTGTCGCTGCCCATGAAACGCTTGAAGGCCGCTGCGCTGCGCTGCGGGTGGGTGGTCAGGCGGGCACGTGCGGCGCTGCCGACCAGAATGCTGCCGTCGTCGTCGACACTGACCACCGAAGGGGTCAGCACCTCACCCAGGGCGTTGGCGATCAGCTGCGCCTTGCCGTCCTGCCAGACGGCGATAAGGCTGTTGGTGGTGCCCAGGTCGATGCCCAGCAAAGGGGTGGCCTGCGTGGTGGAGGGAGCGGTACTGGCATCCTGCATGGTCGGTCTCTTGCTCGCGGTATGAGGGCGATTCTGACGCAATGGGGCGCTGAGTTGAAGGCCGCGAACGACACGCGCACATGTCGTGGAATAAACCACAACTGCCAGTCGTTCTCCCTGCATCACCCACACAACAGCAATACTGAAGAGGCCTACCATGTTGAAAAAAACCACCCTCGCACTCTCTCTCACCCTCAGCTGCCTGTCGGGCCTGGCCATGGCGGCCACCCCGGCGACCGTCGCCGACACCGCCCTGGGCAAGGTGCTGGTCGACAGCAAGGGCATGACCCTCTACACCTTCGCCAAGGACAGCGCTGGCAAGTCCGCCTGCAACGGCCCTTGCGCGCAGAACTGGCCACCGCTGGCTGCGGGCGCCTACGCCAAGGACGGTGATGGCTACAGCGTGATCACCCGCGACGACGGCAGCAAGCAATGGGCCTACAAGGACCTGCCACTGTACGGTTGGGTCAAGGATTCGAAGCCGGGCGATACCACCGGCGAAGGTGTCGGCCAGGCCTGGCACGTGGCCAAGCCCTGAGGCAAGGGCGCGAGGGTGTCGATGCGACACCCTCTCCATGGCAGGAAGCAGAAACAAAAAAAGCGACCCTAAGGTCGCTTTCTTTGTGGCTTCCGGGTGTTCAGTGGGCCCTGGAAGCTTGAATATGGCGCGGCGGACGGGACTCGAACCCGCGACCCCCGGCGTGACAGGCCGGTATTCTAACCGACTGAACTACCGCCGCGCTATACATCGAGTGGTGGGTGATGACGGGATCGAACCGCCGACCCTCTGCTTGTAAGGCAGATGCTCTCCCGGCTGAGCTAATCACCCTTCGTCTCGGTGTGGCGCGCATTCTACGGATGACGTACTACCCTGGCAAGCACTTTTTTAAAAAAATTTTGCAGTGCTTTCAACGACCTAGCATCACCACCCTTTTCTTCCTTATTTATCCGCTGCTGGCCCTCTGACAGGGTTGGCCGCGAACACGCTCTCGGAGAATAATGCCCGCCTTATGCATTAAGGAGAGACACCCCCTCATGTGGTTCAAGAACCTGCTGACCTACCGCCTGACCCAGGACATCCCGTTCGAGCCCGAAGCGCTGGAGGCCGCCCTGGCCAGCAAGCCGGCCCGACCCTGTGCCAGCCAGGAGCTGACCACCTACGGTTTCGTCGCCCCGTTCGGCAAGGGCGCGGACGCCCCCTTGGTGCACGTCAGCGGTGAGTTCCTGCTGATCGCCGCCCGCAAGGAAGAGCGCATCCTGCCCAGCAGCGTGGTCAACGATGCGGTCAAGGAGAAGGTCGAGGAAATCGAGACCGAGCAGATGCGCAAGGTCTACAAGAAGGAGCGCGACCAGATCAAGGACGAGATCATCCAGGCCTTCCTGCCGCGCGCGTTCATCCGCCGCTCGATGATCTTCGCAGCCATCGCCCCGCGCCTGGGCCTGATCCTGGTCAACTCGGCCAGCGCCAAGCGCGCCGAAGACCTGTTGTCGACCCTGCGCGAAGTGATGGGCTCGCTGCCGGTGCGCCCGGTCACGGTCAAGATCGCCCCGACCGCCACCATGACTGACTGGGTCAAGTCGCAACAGGCCGCCGAAGGCTTCTATGTGCTGGACGAGTGCGAGCTGCGCGACACCGCCGAAGATGGCGGCATCGTGCGCTGCAAGCGCCAGGACCTGACCGGCGAGGAAATCCAGCTGCACCTGAGCACCGGCAAGGTGGTGACCCAGCTGGCCCTGGCCTGGCAGGACAAGCTGTCGTTCGTGCTGGACGACAAGACCGTGATCAAGCGCCTGAAGTTCGAGGAGCTGCTGCAAGAGCAGGCCGAGCAGGATGCGGGCGATGAGGCCGAGCAGCAGTTCGATGCCAGCTTCAACTTGATGATGATGACCTTCAGCGAGTTCCTGCCGGTGCTGTTCGAAGCGCTGGGTGGCGAAGAGATTCCGCAAGGGGTCTGACTTTCGTCTTGCCTGTGCCGCCCTCTTCGCGGGTTTACCCGCGAAAAGGGCGACACCGCGACCACTGATCCCCAGAGGTTGCCCTTCCCTCGGCAAATGTGCACTATAGTGCGCACTGTGAGGACGGCCTCACGACGCACCGCGTAAGCATCCGGGGACGGCCCCATCATTCAACGATGGAGACACACCATGTCCTGGATCATCCTGTTCTTCGCCGGCCTGTTCGAAGTCGGCTGGGCTGTCGGCCTGAAGTACACCGACGGCTTCACCCGCCCCCTCCCTACCGCATTGACCGTTGGCGCCATGGTCATCAGCCTTGGCCTTTTGGGCCTGGCCATGAAGGAACTGCCACTGGGCACCGCCTACGCGATCTGGACCGGCGTCGGCGCGGTCGGCACCGTCATCGCCGGTATCATCCTGTTCGGCGAGTCGATGGCGCTGGTGCGCCTGCTCAGCGTTGCGCTGATCGTCGCCGGGCTGATCGGCCTGAAGGTCAGCGCCAGCTGACCTTTGCCCTTCCCCTCCTAACGTAGATCGCCGCGCAAGGCACTGACCTTCTCGCGCAGCGCCTCAGGCTGCGCCGCCTCCACCGGGATGGCGGCGCCCGCCACGATCGTCACCCGCGACCACAGGCGGCGGAACAGGCCCTTGGCCGGGTCGCGGCTGAAGAAGCTGCCCCACAGGCCCTGCAACGCCAGGGGAATCACCGGCACCGGGGTTTCCTGGAGGATGCGGCTTACCCCACTCTTGAACACATCGATCTCACCGTCGGCAGTCAGCTTGCCCTCGGGGAAGATGCACACCACCTCCCCGTCCGCCAGGTACTGGGCGATGCGCGCGAAGGCCCGCTCGTAGGTCGCCTCGTCCTCGCCACGCCCGGCGATGGGCACCGCCCCAGCGGTACGGAACACGAAGTTGAGCAGCGGCAGGTTGTAGATCTTGTAGTACATGACGAAGCGAATCGGCCGGCGAATGGCCCCGGCAATCAGCAATGCATCGACGAACGACACATGGTTGCACACCAGCAACGCCGCCCCTTCGTCGGGAATACGCTGCAACTCGCGGTGCTCCACGCGGTACATGGAATGGCTGAGCAGCCAGATCATGAAGCGCATGGTGAACTCCGGCACGATGCGGAAGATGTACGCGTTCACCGCGATATTGAGCAGCGACACCACCAGGAACAGCTGCGGGATGCTCAGCTCGGCCAGGCTCAGCAACACGATGGTGATGATCGCCGATACCACCATGAACAACGCGTTGAGAATGTTGTTGGCGGCGATCACCCGCGCGCGCTCATGCTCGGCCGTGCGCGCCTGGATCAAGGCATACAGCGGCACGATATAGAAGCCGCCGAACACCCCCAGGCCGACGATCGACAGCAGGATCCACCAGGCCTGGCCCATGCCCAGCAGCGCCAGCCAGTCGTGCGGTGCAGCGCCTGCCGGCACGTCGCCCGAATGCCACCACCAGAGCAGCCCGAACAGCGTCAGGCCGAACGAGCCGAAGGGCACCAGGCCGATCTCCACCTTGCGACCGCTCAAGCGTTCGCACAACAGCGAGCCTGCTGCGATGCCCACCGAGAACAAGGTGAGCACCAGGGTCACCACGGTTTCGTCGCCGTGCAGCCAGTCCTTGGAATAGGCCGGGATCTGCGTCAGGTAGATGGCCCCGACAAACCAGAACCACGAGTTGCCGACGATCGAGCGCGACACCGCCGGGGTTTGCCCCAGGCCCAGGCGCAGCGTGGCCCAGGACTGGGTGAAGATGTTCCAGTCCAGTTTCATCTGCGGCGACACCGCTGCCGCCCGCGGAATCCAGCGGCTGGCGAGGTAGCCCAGCACTGCCGTGCCGACCACCCCGACCGCCACCACGCCGGTGTAGCTGGCCGAGGACATCATCACCCCGGCACCGATGGTGCCCGCCAGAATGGCCAGGAAGGTGCCCATTTCCACCAGGCCGTTGCCGCCCACCAGCTCGTCCTCGCGCAACGCCTGGGGCAGAATCGAATACTTCACCGGGCCGAACAGCGCCGAATGGGTGCCCATGGCGAACAGCGCCAGCAGCATCAACGGGAGGTTGTGGGTGACGAAGCCGGTGGCACCGATGGCCATGATGACGATCTCGGCCAGCTTGATCGCACGGATCAACGCATCCTTGGCGAACTTCTCGCCAAACTGCCCGGCCAGGGCCGAGAACAGGAAGAACGGCAGGATGAACAGCAATGCACACAGGTTGACCCAGATCGAGCGGTCACCTTCCAGGCTCAGCTTGTAGAGGATCGCCAGGATCAACGACTGCTTGAACAGGTTGTCGTTGAAGGCACCCAGCGACTGGGTGACGAAAAACGGCAGGAAGCGCCGCTTGCCAAGCAAGCTGAATTGCGAGGAATGACTCATCGTCCATGTTCCTTTTGGGGGCTTTGTCATTGGAGGCACGCAAGGCGCGGCAAGCCACAAATCTGCATGCGAAGGCCTGCCGATGGCAAGTCGGACAACGCCCTGACGCAAAAAGCTCGGGGCCGCCTGCGCGGCCCCGAGCTTTTTTGGCGCAAGACTGGGTGGTGAGGCTTCAGAGCACGAAGGTCAGCACCAGGTTGAACGCCAACGCTGCGACGAAGCCGATGGGCGCGGCCTTGAACAGCAGCTGCGGAAACAGCGCAGTGCGGCTCTGTTCGTTGCTGCAAGCGCCGAGGATCAGGCTGCCGCCCGAGGGGAACGGCGAAATCGAGGTGGCTTGGGCACCGGCCACGATGGCGATGAACAGGATCATCGGGTCGATCCCCATGCTATCGGCAATCGGCAGCACCATCGGGAACAGCGCCGGAGTGACCACGCCCAGGGTGCTGGAGAAGATCGACATGAACGCCGCCACCGCACCGAACACCACCGGCACCAGGATCGGCGGGATGCTGTTGCCGATCCACGAGGCCAGGATGCCGATGGTCCCCGCCTTGATCGCCACGGCAATCAGCATGCCCACGCCGCAGATTATCACCAGCGTGCCCCATGGCACGCTGGCCATGGCCTTGCGCTCGTCACCCAGCTTGAGCAGCAGGGCGATCACCGAGAACAGGCTAGCCACCAGGCCAATGTCCATCTTCGAATTGATGAACGCCACGCTGGCGTTGTCCGGCAAAGCGATACTCGCCACCGGCGCGGCCAGTACGATCAGCATCATCGCCAAGGTCAACCACAGGGTGGTCTTCTGCTGGCTGTTCAGCGGGGTCGGCGCACTGATGCTGAACGCGGTGGTTTTCAACGCACGACCGTGGCCGGCGAAGAAGACAAACACACTGATCACCAGCAATGGGATGATCAGGGTGCTGATGAAGATGCCGGTCGCCTGGATGAACGCTTCGTTGTCGCTGAGGCCGGCATTGGTCATCAGCCCGCGGAAGATGATGCCGCTTTGGCTGGACATGAAGTTGGCGCCACTCAGTGCCCCATAGTTCACCGCCATGCCACCGACGATCAAGCTCATGCCAGTACGTTGGCACAGCATCAGGGTGATCGGCGCCATGAACGCCAGCACGGTGTAGTAGCCCGCCCCCATCGCGGCGATCAGCGTGGCGGCGAAGAACACCGCGAACGGCAGCAACTGCGGCACTGCGCGGCAATGGTAGATCAAATGTTCGGCGAGCTTCTCCAGCGTGCCATTGACTGTGGCGAAGCTGTAGAACAGGCACACCGAGAAAATCACGAAGAAGATCTTCAGTGGCCACAGGGTGATGATTTCCGACGGGCTCAGGCCCATGCCGAAACAACCGATCAGGTAGGCAAAGGCAATGGCGAACAGGCCGATGTTGATCTTGGTCTTGTAGCCCAGAGCCACGGCGGCAACGATAGCTGCAACGACGAGCATGCTCATCATGGTGTAGGTGTTCCTGTTGTAGTGCGAATATCAGCGCGAACGGTCGAAGCCGAACAACTTTATCGGGTTCACGACCAGCACCTGGCGGCGCTCGGTGGTATCGGGTAGCAGCGCCTCGAAGAAGGCGTACTGTTCTGCGTAGCTGGTCTGTTGCTCGAACTGGGTGTTGGGCCAGTCGCTGCCCCATAGCAAGCGCTGCAGTCCCCCCGCCGCCTGGCGCACCTGGGCCAGTACCCTGCGGGCCTTGGCCAGATCCGACTGGCTACGGTAGCTGGCCGACAGCTTCAACCAGAGGTTCGGCTCCGCCAGCAAGTGCAGGAAAAGACGGTGATTGTCGTTCTCAGGGTCGATGTCAGCACCCGGCAAGCCGAAATGATCGACCACCACATCCACCCCACAGGCCAGCAGGGGCGGCACGATCAACACCAGGTCGTCCAGGCCGCGCTGGATCTCGACCTGCCAGCCACGGCCGGCCAGGCGCTTGAACAGGGTCATCCACTCGGGGCCGGCATAATCGTCAGGCGACACGCCGATCAGGTTCAGGCGAATGCCGACCACGCCGGCTTCGGCCAACTCATCGAGCTGCTGCTCGCTGATGCTCGCGTCCACCACCGCCACCGCCCGCAGACGTTGCGGGTGACGGCGCAGGGCCTGGAGCATGTAGCTGTTATCGGTGCCCAGGAAACTCGGTTGGATGAGTACCCCGTGGGACAGCCCATGGCGATCCAGATGGCACAGGTACTGTTCGATCAGCGCATCGTAGCCAGGGCTGTAGCGACGGTTGCGCACCATCGGCAAGTTCTGGCGAAAGATGTGGGCATGGCTATCTATGCCGGTGATGGCGGGAAGACAAGCGGTGTACATGAAGCGGTACTCGGATCGATTGCGTATGGAGTGCCGCCACGATCACATACGGACATCGAGACATATATATGAATTTTCCGAAATGTCGTCATCGGCTGCGCGCGCTTGACCGAGGGCCACGCCAGCAACGAGCTGAGCGGCGGGGCCAGGAGACGCGCAGCTCAACAGGTGTTCAGCGAATATCGACGCGGTAGCGAAAGTGCTGGGCATGTCCGTAGGAGCGTCGCCACTCCAACGGTTTGCCGGCGTAATCCCTGGCCAGGCGCTCGATCACCACCACCGGACAGGCATCGGGCAATTGCAGCAGGTGGCCATGCGTTGGGTCGACCGCTTCGGCGGTCAGGGTTTCTTCGGCAGATGCAACCAACTGCCCGCACAGTGCTTCGTAGATAGGGTAAAGCAGCGGACCCTGGGTGTTCAGGTCGACCTCCAGCAAAGGCTGGAACAGCTGGCCTGGCAGCCAGATCTCTTCAGCCAGCACAGGCTTGGCCTCAAGCAGGCGCAGGCGAACGATGCAGATCACCCCGGCACCAGGCTCGATACCCAGGCCTTGCGCGACCACGGCGGGGGCACTCAACGGCTCGATGGAGAGAATGCGGCTTTGCGGTACCACCCGTTCGCCGGTGGCTGCCTCGAAGCGGAAGAAGCGAAACAGCGAGGACTGGAACTGCGGTCGACGAATGAAGGTGCCACGCCCCTGCTGGCGCTCAAGCACCCCCTCGGCGACCAATGCATCGACCGCCTTGCGCACGGTGCCGACCGACAGGTCGAATTCACTGGCCAGCGCAGCCTCAGGGGGAATGGCGTCGCCCGGACGCCACCGGTTGTTGGCGATCTGCTCGGCCAAGTGGTCGCGCAATTGTTGATAACGGGGCAGGCGCGCGTCGGCTGACAGGGCATTCATGGAAATCGTATTTTCTCTTGCAAACATATACATACAACTTTCAAGCGTATTGATGCCCCCCAAACACTGTCAATCCGAAAATGCCACGACTACAACCAGCGGACAGCTTCATGCATGCGCCAGCAACACCACGCTGGCCACACTCAGCGCAGCAGGGCGCCCAAACAGAAAACCCTGCCCGTTGGCGGCGCCACTGGCCTGGGCAATGGCGAGATCATCGGGCGTTTCGATGCCCTCGACGATCACCTGCTCGCCCAGGCAGCCAGACAACGCCACCAGGCGCTGGAACAGCAGCGCATCGGCCGCGCTGGCGCGTGCGCGATGCAGGTAGCCCTTGTCGATTTTTACCAGCTGCGCGGACAGCTTCCTGACGCAATCAATGGTGCCGAAGCCGGTGCCGAAGTCGTCGATGGCAACCTTTGCGCCCGCCGCACGGAACGCCTGGACGAAGTCCTGGGCCTGCCGCTCGGTGGGCAGTTTCGCCGTTTCGGTGAGTTCCAGGGTCAAGCGCGAGGCAATGGCCGGGTGCTGCTGCAACCGCGCAAGAATGCCCCACCAGTCATCGTCCAGGTGCGCACTTCTTGCCGAGACATTGCACCCCAGTGACAAGGCCGGGGCCTGCTCGAGCATGGCGATCACGGTGGACACCACGCAGTGGTCGAGCAAGCGCACGGTATCGAACTGCTCGAGTATCAGGAACGGGTTATATTTGAAACCGTCACCACGATGACGCAACAGGCATTCGTAATAAAACACCTGCGACGTATGGGTCAGACTGACCACGGGCTGGCCGACAAGATAAAGCTCGCCTTTAACTAACTGTTCATACACCCAACGGACGCCCGGCTGTTCATGACTCAATACTTTTTCAATATCTCGAACACTTCGCTGCACGCCGGTTTCCTTGTTCAGGGTGTGGAGACTATGAACACGAAGTTTCCAAGCACTGTTAAATAACCTTGGCGTTGCGCCCGGGTTGAACATGAGTGCCAATTATCCCGTTCCCGAAACTTCCTTGTATAGTGTCCGCAAGCCCCTGTAGCATGTCCTTGCAAACGTTTGCCACAAGGCGCGCCATTCCCGTCTTTCGAGATCCAACCCTCTATGCCAACCCTCAGGACTGCCAATTTCGAGCTGATGCTGGAGGCTATTTCACAACAGGGCCTTACTCTCGAGGAATACAAACCCGGCGCAACGGCGGCGATCGAACAGGCCGGTGAGTTCATTGCGCTGGAGCGGGTATATGATGTGCTGCGCTGGGCAGCCAAGGCGCTCGACAATCCGGATATTGGCCTGCTCGCCTATCGCCATGCGCACACCGGAAGTTTGAATGCCGCGGGTTATGCAATCATGTCCAGCGCCACCTTGGGTGATGCACTTGAGCGTCTGGTTGAATATCACCCGCTGACCTCCAACGGTTCGGAACTTTCCCTGGAGCGGCAGGCGGGAAGCGTAATGCTCATGGGCATCGAACTTGGCTGCCCTGCCCCACGCCCGTTCATCGACGCCGGGGCGGCATTGATCCTGGGGTTGATCCATTGGCTGGTGCCGGCAGCGCAGGCCATGCCCCTGCGCGTGCAGTTCTCCTACCCACGGCCCAACGACCTGTCGGCGCTGGAGCAGTTGTTCGGCAAGCACTTGAGTTTTTCCGCGCCCTGCTCGGCGCTGGTGTTTGCCGACAGCATCCTGTCGCTGCCGCTGAAGACCGCCAGCCCGGCACTCGAAGCCATTCACCGGCAGTATGCCAATGCGCAGTTGCGTACCCAACTCGACTCCATGAGCAAGCGCATCGAACGCCTGGTGCACCGCTACCTGCACAAAAGCATGCCGCTGACGCTGGAACTGGCTGCCGAAGCGCTGGGGTCGACCCGCCGGAGCCTGCAGAGTGCCCTGGAAGCCGAGGGCGCCAGCTTCAGGGCCCTGCTCGATGAAGAGCGCAAGTACCACGCCCACCAGATGCTGCACTACTCGGAACTGACCGTGAAAACCATCGCCTCGCGGCTGGGCTACTACGAAATCAGCAGCTTCCACAAAAGCTGCCACCGCTGGTTCGGCATGACGCCATCACGCTACCGGGAACAGTGCCTGGGTGCCGGGCCGCACGCCTGACACTCAACGCCCGATGCATGGCGACACGAACAAGTCGCCCCGCCAGGCGCCACGCAAGGTGCGGCTGGCCACCAGCAGCCACATCAAGGCCAGCGCTACCACCAACAGCTGCCCAAACACCAGGAAGAACCCCAACCCGAGCGCGCCCGCCAACTTCAGCGTGGCCAGGCTGTACACCCCCAGCGGGAAGGTGAACCCCCACCAGCCGAGGTTGAAGGGCATGCCCTGGCGCATGTAGCGCCAAGTGATGAGCACGGCGGTGAGCAGCCACCACAAGCCTGCCCCCCACAGCACCAGGCCCGCCACCAGGCCGAGCCCGTGGGCCACTTCACCCAGCCCGCCCAGGCCATTGGCCGCAAAGATCGCCGGGGCATCGCCGCCCAGCAGCAACATGCCCAGCGCACCGGTGCCGATCGGCCCCAGGGCCAGCCAGCTGGACGCAGCCATGTTGGCTGGCGGCAGCTTGTGCAAGGCCATGCGCAACATCAGGATGGTGAGAATGCTGAACGCCACCGGCAACGACACCGCCCACATCACGTAGCTGGTGACCACCACCAGGAACTGGCGCTGCACATCCACCAGGTGCGGGGCCAACAGCCCGCCACTGGCGGCTGCTACCTCCGCAGCCACTACCGGCAACAGCCACACGGCGGTCATCTGGTCGATGCTGTGTTCCTGGCGGGTGAACATCAGGTAGGGAATGGCCACGCCGCACAACAGCGCCAGCGCCACGTCCAGCCACCACAAGGCTTCGACCCACGGCACCACCGCCTGCCCCCAGTGCGCCAGGCCGAACACCAGCGCACCATTGAGCAGCGTGGCCAGGCCCATGGGGATGGTGCCGAAGAACATCGACACGGTGGAGTGGGCGAAGATGCGTCGGGCTTCGTCGAAGAACAACACCCAACGCGCGCCGTACAACACACAGAACAGAATGAACAAGCCGATGCCCAACCACCACAGGCCCTCGGCCAAGGGTGCCAATGCCGGGCTGCCCACCTGGTGCAACGCCAGGGCCAGCACGCCTGTGCCCATGGTTGCGGCGAACCAGTTGGGGGTGAACTGGCGGATCACCTCCCGAGGGTGGGCCAACTGGCTGAACGGGCGCCAAGAAGGTGCGCAAGTCTGGGGGCATTGCATGGGAAGGTTCCTGTCCTCGTGTAAGGTGAAACCATCTTATGCCTGCAAAGAATATCCATATAACGGCTATTTTCTCTATAAGTTATCTATTTTACAGATATAGCGCAGTTACCCTCGCCTGGCCTATGCTTGGGCACCGGCAACCTTTTGAAATACAAGGACGTGGCAATGCTCGCCGCACTCAAGCGCTACCCCACCACGGTGAACCTGCTGTTGCTCACCACGTTCGTATTGACCTTGTCGCGGGCAATCACCCTGCCCTACCTGGTGGTGTATCTGTCAGAAAGCTTTCAGCTGTCGATCAGCCATATCGGCCTGCTGATCGGCGGCGCATTGATCGCTGCCTCGCTGCTCAGCCTCTATGGTGGCCACCTGGTCGACAACCTGCGCAGCTACAGCGTGGTCATCAGCGCCACGCTGGTGTTCGCCCTAGCCTTCGTAGCAGCTATCGCCAGCCGTTCGGCCACCTTGTTCTTCCTTTGCCTGGTGCTGATCAACCTGGCCCTGGCGGTGGTGGACATCGCCAGCAAGGCAGGCTTCTGCGCCTTGCTGCCGGTGGAGGAGCGCGCCGAGGTGTTCGCGATCAAGTACACCCTGAGCAACCTTGGCTATGCCATCGGCCCGCTGCTGGGGGTGGCGCTGCTGGAGCTCGACGGCCACCTGCCGTTCCTGATGTCGGCAGCCATGGGCCTGGCCATGTGCCTGGCCTATCACCGCCTGGCCGACCGCAGCTTGCAACCCAGCGAGCGGCAACAGCCTGGTGCGGGGTTCATGCAGGTGTGCCTGGGGCTTGCGCGCGACCGCCGGCTGGTGTGCTTCACCCTGGGCGGCGCGCTCAGTGCCGTGGTGTTCGGCCAGTTCACCGCCTACCTGTCGCAGTACCTGGTGGTCACCGCCAGTGCCAGCGAGGCGGCGCGGCTGGTGGGCGTGCTGGTGACCACCAACGCAGTCACGGTGATCGCCTTGCAATACCTGATTGGCCGACGCATCGCTCGCCAACAGCTGATGCCCTGGCTGATGGCCGGCATGGCACTGTTCATCGTCGGCTTGCTGGGCTTCTCGGTGGCCGGCTCGGCACTGGCCTGGTGCCTGGCGATGGTGGTGTTCACCCTGGGCGAGATCATCGTGATCCCGGCCGAATACATGTTCATCGACCTGATCGCGCCGGAGCACCTGCGCGGGGTCTACTATGGCGCGCAGAACCTGTCCAACCTGGGCGCGGCGCTGGGGCCGATGATGGTCGGGCTGGTGCTGGGGCACCTGGTGCCAGTGCTGGTGTTCTACCTGATGGTGCTGGCGGTGCTGCTGGCGGGGTTGTTCTATTACCTGGGGACACGGGGCCCGCTGCAAGCCTAGGCCTGCGACGTCCTGCCACTGCGACCTTGGTCTGCGCTGACGAACCGCCAGCTGCGTGCCAGACTGATTGATCGGGACCGCGTTTACCTTTTTGCTCCGGAGTTTGCATGTCGTTGTCCAGCGGGCTGATCGCCGTGGTCGCCCTGGTCTATATGGCCATCATGTTCGCCATCGCCTTCTACGGCGACCGCCGCCGCACACCGCTGCCGCCGCGCCTGCGCGCCTGGGTGTACAGCCTGTCGCTGGCGGTGTACTGCACCAGCTGGACCTTCTTCGGCGCGGTCGGCCAGGCGGCCGAGCAGCTGTGGGCGTTCCTGCCGATCTACCTGGGGCCGGTGCTGCTGTTGCTGTTCGCGCCCTGGGTGCTGCAAAAGATGGTGCTGATCAGCAAGCAGCAGAACATCACCTCGATCGCCGACTTCATCGCCGCACGCTACGGCAAGTCGCAAAGCCTGGCGGTGGTGGTGGCATTGATCTGCCTGGTCGGCGTGCTGCCTTATATCGCCTTGCAGCTCAAGGGCATCGTGCTCGGTGTGAACCTGCTGATCGGCGCCAACGCCGACGCCAGCGGTACCCGGGTGCAGGACACCGCCCTGGTGGTGTCGCTGGTGCTGGCACTGTTTGCCATCGTCTTCGGCACCCGCAACCTGGACGTCACCGAGCACCACCGCGGCATGGTGCTGGCGATCGCCTTCGAATCCCTGATCAAGCTGCTGGCCTTCCTCGCCGTGGGCGTGTTCGTGGTGTTCAACCTGTATGACGGCTTCGACGACCTGCTCGAGCAGGCGCGCCATTCGGTGCGCCTGGAAAGCTACTGGCAGGAAACCATCAACTGGCCGTCGATGGTGGTGCAGACCGCCGTGGCGATGATGGCGATCATCTGCCTGCCGCGGCAGTTCCACGTCACCGTGGTGGAAAACACCGACGCCCAGGACATGCGCCTGGCGCGCTGGGTGTTCCCGCTGTACTTGGTGCTGGCCGCGCTGTTCGTGGTGCCCATCGCCCTGGCCGGGCAGATGCTGCTGGCCGACTCGGTGATCTCCGACTCCTTCGTCATCAGCCTGCCACTGGCCGAGGCGCACCCCAGCCTTGCGCTGCTGGCATTCATCGGCGGCGCTTCGGCCGCCACCGGCATGGTCATCGTCGAGGCGGTGGCGCTGTCGACCATGGTTTCCAACGACATGCTGCTGCCCTGGCTGCTGCGGCGCAACAATGCCGAGCGGCCGTTCGAGGCTTTCCGCCACTGGATGCTCTCGGTGCGCCGGGTGACCATCGTGGTGATCCTGCTGCTGGCCTATGTCAGCTACCGCCTGCTCGGTTCCACCGCGAGCCTGGCGACCATCGGCCAGATCGCCTTCGCCGCCGTGACCCAGCTGACCCCAGCGATGTTCGGCGCGCTGTACTGGAAGCAGGCCAATCGCCGCGGCGTGTTCGCAGGCCTGGCAGCGGGTATCTTCCTGTGGTTCTACACCCTGGTGCTGCCGATCGCCGCGCACAGCGTGGGCTGGTCGCTGTCGCTGTTCCCGGGCCTGGCCTGGCTGCACGGCAACCCGCTGGATCTGCCGATCACCCCGCTGACCCAAGGGGTGGTGCTGTCGCTGGCCGGCAACTTCATGCTGTTCGCCTGGGTGTCGATTCTCTCGCGTACGCGGGTGTCCGAGCACTGGCAGGCGGGGCGCTTCATCGGCCAGCAGACCAGCGCACGGCCTAACAGCCGCTCGTTGCTGGCGGTACAGATCGACGACCTGCTCAACCTTGCCGCGCGCTTCGTCGGCGAGGAGCGCGCCCGGCAAAGCTTCATTCGTTTCGCCTACCGCCAGGGCAAGGGCTTCAACCCCAACCAGAACGCCGATGCCGACTGGATCGAACACACCGAGCGGCTGCTGGCCGGTGTGCTTGGTACCTCCTCGACCCGCGCCGTGGTCAAGGCGGCCATCGAAGGCCGCGACATGCAGCTCGAGGACGTTGTACGCATCGCCGACGAAGCCAGCGAAGTGCTGCAGTTCAACCGCGCCCTGCTGCAAGGCGCCATCGAGAACATCAACCAGGGCATCAGCGTGGTCGACCAGAACCTGCACCTGGTGGCCTGGAACCGCCGCTACCTGGAACTGTTCAACTACCCCGAGGGGCTGATCAGCGTTGGTCGGCCGATCGCCGACATCATTCGCTACAACGCCGACCGCGGCCTGTGCGGGCCCGGCGAGGCGCAGGTACACGTGGCGCGGCGCCTGCACTGGATGCGCCAGGGGCGCGCGCACACCTCCGAGCGCTTGTTCCCCAATGGCCGGGTGATCGAGCTGATCGGCAACCCCATGCCCGGCGGCGGCTTCGTCATGAGCTTCACCGACATCACCCCGTTCCGCGAAGCCGAACAGGCACTCAAGGACGCCAACGAAGGCCTGGAGCAGCGCGTCACCGAGCGCACCCACGAACTGTCACAGCTCAACCAGGCGCTGTCCGAGGCCAAGAGCCATGCCGAGGCGGTCAGCCAGTCGAAGACCCGCTTCCTGGCCGCCGTCAGCCACGACCTGATGCAGCCGCTCAATGCCGCGCGGCTGTTCTCCGCCGCCCTGTCGCAACAGGCCGAGGGGCTGAGCGACGAAGCCCAGCAACTGGTGCAGCACATGGACAGCTCGCTGCGATCGGCCGAAGAATTGATCAGCGACTTGCTGGACATCTCGCGCCTGGAGAACGGCAAGATCACCCCCGATACCAAGCCGTTCCCGCTCAACGAGCTGTTCGACACCCTGGGCGCCGAATTCAAGGTGCTGGCCGCCGAGAAGCATCTGGAATTCCGCCTGCGCGGCAGCCGCCTGCAAGTGCACAGTGACATCAAGCTGCTGCGCCGGGTATTGCAGAACTTCCTGACCAACGCCCTGCGCTATGGCAAAGGCCCGATCCTGCTGGGCGCACGCCGCCAGGGCGAGCAGCTGTGGCTGGAGGTGTGGGACCGCGGCCCGGGTATTGCCGACGACAAGCTGCAAGTGATTTTCCAGGAGTTCAAGCGCCTGGACAGCCACCAGACCCGCGCGGAAAAAGGCCTGGGCCTGGGCCTGGCGATCGCCGATGGCCTGTGCCGGGTGCTCGGGCATACCCTGGCCGTGCGTTCATGGCCAGGCAAGGGCACAGTATTCCGGGTGTGCGTGCCGATCGCCCGGCAACCGCTTGCAGCGCCTGTCGCTGCGGTGGAACAGCAGGGCCAGCCGTTGGCCGGTTTGCAGGTGCTGTGCGTGGACAACGAAGACAGCATCCTGATCGGCATGAACAGCCTGCTCGGCCGCTGGGGCTGCCAGGTATGGACCGCCCGCAACCGCGACGAATGCGAGGCGCTGCTGGCCAAAGGCATGCGCCCGCACCTGGCGCTGGTGGACTACCACCTGGACGACGGCGAGACCGGCACCGGCCTGATGGCCTGGCTACGCACCCGCTTGGGCGAGCCGGTGCCGGGGGTGGTGATCAGCGCCGATGGGCGCAACGAAACCATCGCCCAGGTCCATGCAGCAGGGCTCGACTACCTGGCCAAGCCGGTCAAGCCGGCGGCCCTGCGCGCCCTGCTCAATCGGCATCTGAGCCTGGTTCAGTAAGGGCTTCGTCGCTCAGCGCGCGTTCCAGCAAGTCGGCCGGCAAGCTCTTGCTGGCACGGGCGCCGAGCAGCTTGAGCTGCTCGCTGCGGCTGACCAGGTTGCCGCGCCCCTCGCAGAGCTTGTTGCGCGCCGCCGCGTAGGCTTTGTCTACCTGCTGCAGGCGTGCGCCCAGCTCGTCCAGGTCCTGGATGAACAGCACGAACTTGTCGTACAGCCAACCGGCGCGCTCGGCGATCTCGCGGGCGTTCTGCCCTTGGCGCTCCTGCTTCCACAGGCTGTCGATCACCCGCAGGGTGGCCAGCAAGGTGGTCGGGCTGACGATCACGATCTGCCGGTCGAAGGCCTCCTGGAACAGCGTCGGCTCGGCTTGCAGGGCCGCCGAGAAGGCTGCCTCGATGGGCACGAACAGCAGCACGAAGTCCAGGCTGTGCAGGCCTTCGAGGCGGCTGTAGTCCTTGCTCGACAAACCCTTCACATGGCTGCGCAACGACTGCACGTGCTGCTTGAGCGCCGCCTCGTCGTTGCCAGCGACGAACTGCTGGTAGGCGGTGAGGCTGACCTTGGCATCGACCACCACCTGCTTGTCGCCCGGCAGCATGATCAGCACGTCCGGCTGGAAGCGCTCGCCATCGGCACTCTTGAGGCTGACCTGGGTCTGGTACTCGCGGCCTTTCTCCAGGCCCGCATGCTCCAATACCCGCTCCAGGATCAACTCGCCCCAGTTGCCCTGGGTTTTCTGGCCCTTGAGTGCCTGGGTCAGGTTGGTAGCTTCATCGGACAGGCGCAGGTTGAGCTGTTGCAGGCGCTCAAGTTCCTTGCCCAGGGAGAAACGCTCGCGGGCTTCCTGCTGGTAGCTTTCCTCGACGCGCTTCTCGAACGCCTGGATACGCTCCTTGAGCGGGTCGAGCAACTGGCCCAGGTGCTGCTGACTGGTCTGGGCGAAGCGCTGTTCGCGCTCGTCGAAGATGCGCGTGGCCATTTCGGCGAACTGGGCACGCAGGGTGTCGCGGGCGCCCTGGAGGTCTTCCAGGCGCTGTTGGTGGCTTTCCTGCTGTTCATGCAGCTCGGCTTCGAGGCGTGCCGCCTGGGCCTCGAGACGGCGCAGCTCGGCTTCGCGGCCAGCCCGCTCGAGTTGCCAGGCGTGGGCGGCGTCGCGCGCGTTGTCGCGGTCGATCTGCAGCAGTTCGAGCTCGCGGCCCTGGGCCGCCAGGCTGGCCTGCTTGTGGGCGTTGGCTTCACTGAGGTCGCTGATTTCATCGCGACAGGCCTCGAGCTGCGCCTGCAAACCTTCCTGGGCCAGTTGGGCAGCGTTGAGGCGTTCTTCGCTCAACGCCATTTCACCCTGGCGCGCCGCCAGGCGGCGCTGTACCTGCCATGCCCACCCCAGGCATGGCACCGCGGCGGCGATGATGCCCAACAGAATACTGGCCAGGTCCACTGCCATGCTTGCTCCGATATCGGTTTGAATGCTGGGTGCAGCTTACTCGGTTTTTGCCCGGTCTTGACCGGCCTACCCGCCCTGCATCAACAACCGCCGTGCTTCCTGCGAGCCCTGCTCCGCCGCCAGCTCCAGCCAATGGCGCGCCTGCTCGGGCGCATGGGCCTGGCACAGGCGGCCGTATTCGAGCTGCGCGCGCCGGTCGCCTGCACGGGCGGCCTGGCGCAGCAGTTCGTGGCCAATACGGCGGTCCCGTGCGTTGCCGCAGTCGCGACAGAGCATCTGCCCCAGACGGCTCTGGGCCACCACCACGCCCTGGCGTGCGGGCTGCTTGAGCAAGCGCCCGGCCAGGTGCTTGACGCTGGTTTTTTCACCCAGGCGCGGGCTATCCAGCAGCCATAGCGCCACTTTCAGGGAAAACCGAGCGGAAGAAGGGGATGCCGGGGATTGTGCGAGGGGTTTACCACGAAACTTCATGACCAACAGCTAGGCAGATTCGAAAAGCGCGCCACTCTACTCTCTTTTTCTGACAAAGGCGCGGATGAAATATTGCCGTTCGGGAAATTTTTCATGGCGCTTTTCTTGACGTTTTTCAGGCGACTCAGCGCGACGTGCCATGTGCGAGGACACTCGTCGGATAATTCCACAAGCTGCTGCCAGACCCGTCCTAGAGCAAGCGCAGAGGACAATCCACAGAACCTGTGGATAACTCGGTGGACAACCCCCCTACGGGGCCCGCAAACCCCTGTGGGGTGGGGCTTGCAGTTAAACTGACGATTTTTTCACCAGTCAAAATAAGTGTTTTTTTTCATTGACTTAAGGGTTTAGTCAAGGCATTGGCGGGGCACCGAGTGAAGGTGAGCAAACGCTTACAAGTCACCAGACAAGTGTGTACAACTGCACCATCAGCAAGCAGCGGGGAGCGCCAGCGGGTCTCCCTGAGGCGTTTACCCTCGGCTATGCCCCCTTCCCAAAGTGCAAGGCAAAAGAGATAATACTCGGCTTCCCCGAAGAAAACCAAAAAAGGCTTGCCATCCGCCCAGGCGTGATGTAGTGTTGCCGCCGTTAGTACCCAGCTGAAAGTCAATTCTGGCCAACCATGTCCTTGCGACGCCAGCCCTCCCCGGGCCGAACTCGCTGAAACCAGGGCACCGGCCCCCTCGATGATTCCCTCGACGGCAACCCGCCGCTCCAGCACGAATCACCTAGCAGATTAGATTGATCGGGATCTTCACCAGTGGCCATGGACTTTGGCTCTGGCACGCTGCCCGCCTTTGAAGTACCTACCAGTCAGCCCAGCGCCCACCTATTGCTTGCGCCTCACTGGCTGCCTTGTTCCAGGCAGGTTTTGCGTCTCCTTAATAAAGACGTCACTGGAACGTTTCTATTGTGCACGGATCGAACCCCGTGTCTTTTGCAGGAACCTCCAACAACATGACTACTCATCATCAGATCCAGCGCGCCGTTGGCACGCTTTCCCAGGCCTTCGCACCGTTGCAGTGCCTGATCGTCGCACCGCGCAAGGGCAGCTTCAGCTTCACCCTGGTCGACGAACATGGCGTCGCCCGCCATACCGAACGCCTGTACGCCGACCAGTACACCGGCGCCGAACCGCTTCAAGCGGTGATCGAGCGCACGCGTCAGTCGTTGACCGCATGAACGAATGGGCACCGATTCAGCCAATGAATACCCGCCCGTGAACGCTGCCTGAATGTTCTTGGCGTAATTGCCACAAGGCATATGGCCAAGGGCAAAAGGCAGCAATTGATTTAAAAACAGTCCTTTACACCATGGTTATCACACTACACTTCAACTCGAGTGGCGCGAGCCGCTTCCGGCGGGCCTGAACATTCAATAGCTGCCAAGCTCCAGCGCCCGTCGGCCCCTGACAGTTCGAGGGCACCATGGGTATCGCTGCGAACGAGTTGAGCCAGTACGTGATCCGCCCGACCCTGCTCTACCTGGGTCGTCATTGCGCCAGCGCCGAAGCCTTGCTGCTGGGCGTGGCCGCCAGCCAGTCGGCATTGGGCGCGGCCCTGCACGACCGCCGCGGCCACGGCCTGTACCGCATCGGCGAGACACGCCACCAATTGCTGTGGGACGACTTTCTCGCCCGCGACCCCGAACTGGCCAGCCTGGTACGTGGCCTGGCCAGCCAGCATGCCTTCCTCGGCGGCCCGCACCTGGAGCTGACCGTCAACCTGCGCTACGCCACTGCCATCGCCTGGATGCTCATCGAAAAGCAGGCCACCGCACTGCCGGCGGCCGACGATCTGCTCGGCCTGGCGCGCATCTGGCGACAGACTTTTCACCCCCAGGGACGCCTGCGCGACTTCACGCAGGCGTGGCAGGCCTGCATCATTCAGAAAGTGCCAGAGGCATCTTGAGATCAGTCCTACAAAGAACCGGAAAAAAGGGAATTTTGGTCAGATTGTCCTACAAAACCGCTCTATCTCCATGGTTTCAAGCTATGGCGTCGTGCGTGATTTGTTGGTAGCTTCTCGCCCCGGAGATCCCAAGGAGTTTCTAATAATGAAAAAAGTAATGCTCAAAACCTCCCTCGGCGTAGCTATCGCGCTCGCTTCCAGCCACGTGTTCGCCAGCGGCTTCGCCCTCAACGAACAAAGCGTCAGTGGCATGGGGACAGGTTTTGCAGGCCGTTCTTCTGCTGCCGATGATGCCTCTACCGTTCACGGCAACCCTGCCGGCATGTCGCGCCTCAAGCGCGAACAAATCACCGTAGGTGGTGCTGCCATCATCGCCAAGACTGACATCTCGGGCCCAGGCAGCAACCTGGGTGGCGAAACCGATGGCGACATGGTGCCTGTCGTAGGCGTGCCCATGGGTTACTACGTCAAGCCACTGGACGATAACTGGACCGTCGGCTTCGGCGTCTACGTGCCATTCGGCCTGGTCACCGACTACGGCAGCGACGACGCCGCCCGCTACTGGGGCAAGAAGAGCCACGTCGAAGTGGTGACCTTCCAGCCTACCGTCAGCTACGCCTTCAATGACAAAGTCTCGATCGGCTTCGGCCCGACCTTCAACCGCATCAAGGGCGAGCTGGGTTCGAGCCTGATCACCCCGACCTCGCCAGGCACCAACGATGGCGAAGTGAAGATCAAGGGCGACGACACGGCCGTCGGCTACAACATCGGTATCCTGGTACAAGCCACCGACCGCACCCGCCTGGGCCTGACCTACCACTCGATGGTCGACTACAAGCTCGAAGGCAAGACCAAGGTCCAAACCCCTCTGGTCGGCCCGTTCAGCGGCAGCAAGTTCGACGCCGAGCTGAAGATCAAGACCCCGGAATCGGTGGACGTCTCGGTTACCCACGAGCTGGATGACAACTGGACCCTGTACGCAGGCAGCACCTGGACCCGCTGGAGCCGCCTGAAGGACATCACCGTCACCAACGAAGTGCCTGCCCCGCTGAACCCAAGCTTCGGCACCATCAGCGAAGAGCAGAACTGGCACGACACCTGGGCCCATGCCGTCGGCGCGTCCTACAAGGTGAACAAGCAGTGGACCCTGCGCACCGGCTTCACTGTCGACCAGTCGCCCACCAACAACCAGGATCGCTCCCCGCGCATTCCCACTGGCGATCGCAAGATCTTCAGCCTCGGTGCCGGCTACAGCCCAACCGACGACATGACCATCGACGTGGCCTACTCCTACCTGTGGGAAGAAGACACCAAGGTCAACCATGTCAGCGCGACCAAAGGCAGCTACCAGGCCAAGTACGAAAACAGCGCCCACGGTGTAGGCGCTTCGCTCACCTACCGCTTCTGAGTGGTTCGTAGCCTGTGAAAAAACCGCCCTCGTGGCGGTTTTTTCATGCCTGTCGTACCAGCCAGGTGTCGCCCAGGGCGTCCTGCAGGAAATCCATGAAGGCACGCACCTTGGCAGTCATGGCGAAGCGGTCGGCCAGGCACAGGTAGACGTCCATCGGCTCGGCCTGGGCATAGGCGTGGCTGTCGTCGCGCGCCTCGAACAGCGGCACCAGTTGGCCACTGTCCAGGAAAGGCCGGGCAATGAACTCGGCCATGCGTGCAATGCCACCATGGTTGACGGCCATTTGTGCCAGCGCGTCGATGTCGTCGCTGATCAGCACCGCGCCGAACTCAACCTCGAAGCGCAGCCCATCGCGGACGAACCCCCAACGCAGGAAGCGACCGTCCACCGGGTAGCGAAACACCAGGCAACGGTGCTCGCGCAACGCTTCCGGCGTACCGGGCCAGCCAGCGGCGGCCAGGTAGCCGGGCGAGGCGCAATAGATGAAAGGAATACGCGCGATATGCCGGGCGACCAGGTTGTCCTCCAGTTGCGGGGTAATGCGTATGCTCACATCGATGCCTTCTCGAAGATGATTGACCTTGCGATCAGTCGTCACCAACTCTATCGAAAGCAACGGGTAGCGAGCACTGAACGCCGGAATCAGCGGCGCCAGTACATGCCGTGCGAATGCCGAGGTGGAAGCGATGCACAAACGCCCCTGGGGTGCGCTGTCGGGCGTGGTCACCGCCTGCTCGGCCAGGGCCAGGTCGCGCTCGACGTGCTTGACCCGTTCGTAATAAAGACCGCCCGCTGGCGTCAGCGCCATGCTGCGGGTGGTACGCGACAGCAGGCGCACCTGCAGGTGGCTTTCCAGGCGTGCCAGGTTCTGGCTGACTGCAGCGGGGCTCAGGCCCAAGTTGCGCGCGGCCCCGGCAATGCTGCCGGCCTCCACGACCTTGATGAAACTGCGCATGGCGTTGAGCAGGTCCATGGAAACTCCCGATCATTCGTAAGAATCTCTTTATAAAGAACTCACTGCCGAGGGTCTACAGGGGCTAGCACACTGCTTGCTAGGCTGTGCCTGGGTATTCAGAAAGGAGCCATTTGATGAACAAAGCGTCCACCTCGCGCAGCCGCGCCAAACTTCACCCCGCCGCCACGCCCTATGTGTTCGCCTTCTACATGTCGGGGATCATGGCCATGCTGATGTGCTTCGTGATCACTGCCGCCAACAGCGAGGTGCACGGCGACTACCTGGGCAACGTGCTCAAGGCCTACCAGCTGGCGATGCCGGTGGCCTTCGTCTGCGTGCTGATCGTGCGCCCAATCGTGGCGCGCCTGGTCGCATGGACCGTGCGCCCCCACAGATAAACCTCAGGGCTGCGAGGCGATCGCCTTCTCGATTGCCGCACGAAATTCCGGGTCGTCCGGCTTGGTCAGGCTGGAGAAATTACCGATGACCTTGCCCTTGCGATCGACCACGTACTTGTAGAAATTCCACTTCGGCGCGCTGCTTTGGCGGGCCAACTCGGCGAACAAGGGCACCGCGTCCTGGCCACGCACGGCCTGGGTCTTGGTCATGGTGAAGGTCACGCCGTAGTTGGCGTAGCAGACCTTGGCGGTCTTCTCTTCGTCGGCGTCTTCCTGCTTGAAGTCGTTGGACGGCACGCCCAGCATCTCCAGGCCTTGGTCATGATACGTCTTGTAGGTTGCCTCCAACCCTTCGAACTGCGGGGCGAAGCCGCAGTAGCTGGCGGTATTGATGACCACCAGCGGCTTGCCCGCGAAGCGTTGGCACAGGTCGACCTGGCCTTTGCCACGCAGCTCCGGCAGGCTGCCCTGCAGCACTGCCGGGCAATCTGCCGCCCAACTCGAACTGGTGGCGGCCAGCGCCAGCAAGGGAATGGTGAGCCAGCGCGTAAGCATGATCTGCTTCTCCTGCAAGAAAGGTCCTAGATCTTGCAGGGTAGCGCCTAACAGACACTCATGCCCAGCTGCATCAACTGCAAACCACCCTTCTGCCAGCCCCACCAGGCCAGCGCCAGCACCAACAAGGTGCCGGCGGCCAGCAGGCCGCGGGCCAGGTAGCGACTCATGCGGCCGACGCCTGCAAGCGGGCGACCGGACGCTCGCGCACCGGCCAGTTCAACGCGGCGGCCAGCAGGCTCAGCAGGATCGAGATCTGCCAGACCAACTCGTAGCTGCCAGTGCTGTCGTACACCACCCCGCCCAACCAGCCGCCAAGGAAGGCGCCCAACTGGTGGAACAGGAACACGATGCCACCCAGCATCGACAGGTTGCGCACGCCAAACAGCGTGGCCACGGTGCCATTGGTCAGTGGCACCGTCGACAGCCACAGCAGGCCCATGGCGATACCGAACAGGTAGGCGCTGAACTCGGTCACCGGTGCCCACAGGAACAGCACGATGACCACCGCACGCAGCAGGTACAGGGCCGTCAGCAGGCGCGGTTTGGACATGCGCCCACCCAACCAACCCGCGGTATAGGTGCCGACGATATTGAACAACCCGACCAACGCCAGCACCGTGGTGCCGATGGTCGCTGGCAAGTGCTGGTCGACCAGGTAGGCCGGCAGGTGCACGCCAATGAACACCACCTGGAAGCCGCAGACGAAGAAGCCCAGGGCCAGCAGCCAGAAACCCGAATGCGAGCAGGCCTCGCGCAGCGCTTGGCCAAGGGTCTGTTCGTTGCCTTTGCTCGGCAGCGGCCGATCACGCAGCAGGCCCACGAAGGGCACGATCAACGCCACCATCAGGCCCAGCACCAGCAACGCGGCCGACCAGCCCAGCCACTGGATCAAGCCCAGGGTGCCCGGCAGCATGGCGAATTGGCCGAAGGAACCCGCCGCACTGGCGATGCCCATGGCCATGCTGCGTTTTTCAGCCGGTACCGCGCGCCCGACCACGCCGAGGATCACCGAGAACGAAGTACCGGAGAGACCGATGCCGATCAACAACCCGGCGCTCAGCGACAGCGACCAGGCCGAGTCGGCCATGCCCATCAGAATCAGGCCAGCGGTGTAGAGAATACCGCCGACGATCACCACCTTCGCCGCGCCCAGGCGGTCGGCCAACGCCCCCGCAAAGGGCTGGGCCAGGCCCCAGATCAGGTTCTGCAAAGCAATGGCGAAGGCGAACACCTCGCGGCCCCAGCCGAACTCCGCACTCATCGGTGCCAGGAACAGGCCGAAGCCGTGTCGCACGCCCAGCGACAGGGCGAGGATCAACGCCGCCCCAAGAAGCACCCAGCCGCTGGTTCGCCAAACAGAAGTCATCGAAGTTATCTCCAAGCCATCGCAAGGTTTGCGCGGGTATTTCCCCGCTTCATGGGTAATCCGTTACGCCAGGCGCTCCAGCAGGCGTACCAGCTCATCGCGCTGCTCATGCCCCAACTGTTCTACCAACTGCTGTTGGGCTCGCTGCCAGGCAGGCAGGGCTTGCTCGACACAGCGGCTACCGGCTTCGGTCAGACGCACCAGGCGGTTGCGCTGGTCGCGGCCTTCGCCCAGCGACACCAGGCCATCGGCCTCCAGCACCCGCAGGTTGCGCCCCAGGGTACTGCGGTCCAGGCCCATGGCGTCGGCCAGGCCGGTGATCGTCGGGCCGTCCAGGCGCTGCACATGACGCAGCAGGGAAAACTGGGCGACGTTGATTCCGACATCGGCAAGCGCTTCGTCGTAATGTCGGCTCACCCCTCGGGCAGCGCGACGCAGGTGGGTGCACAGGCATTCACTGGTCATCATGGGATACGTGTATATACCCGCACTCTAGATGTTGCAAGAAATTTCTAAAGTTGCAACCGCTTGCGAATCGGCTCGAACTCAGGCGTTGCCTCGCGCACAAGCGGGTCTGGCGTGCCGTTTTCGATTGCCTGCCAGTAGCGCCAAGGCACCTTGGCCGAACCCAGCTCGTAGTCCATGCCGTCCCAGCTGTCTTCGCGAAAACTGTAGAAGGCCCAGTGCAGGCGCTGCTGGTCGAGTACCGCCAGCACATCCTCCAGGTACTGCCTGCAACCCGGCAGGCGCCGCATGCAGCCGAACTCGCCGACCAGCAGACGCGAGCGCGGCACCTGCATGGCGTTCGCCCATGCCAAGGGTGCCGCCAGGTAGTCCGCCACCCGCTTGGCCGCCCACTGCTCGGTACGCCCGGCGAACGGCACCGGCCCGGGGTACGCCAGCGGCGCCTGGCGCGTCAGGTTCGGCGCGCTGGTGGCGGCATAGGGTTCGTACATGTGCACGCTGTACAGCACGCGCGGGTCGTGCAGCGCTTCGAGCCAATAGCTGAACGCATCGGCGGCGGCGTACCAGCCGGCATCCAGCATCACCGGGGTGAGCCCATCGACTTCGCGAACCGCTGCCAGCAGTTGGTGATACAGGGCCGGCAGGTCGCGCGCCCCGCCCTGCTGTTCGGCGTACCACTGCTTCATGTGTGCCGGCTCGGCATGTTCGGCCAGGCCGCCGTGCTTTTCCGGAGCCGGCTCGTTGACCAGGTTGTAGGCCGCCACGGCGGGGTGGTCCTTCAACGCCTGCGCCAGGTCGCGCCAGAACGCTGCGGCTTGCGCCCAATAGGCTTTGTCTTGCCACAAGCGGTCATCGAACTGGCCCTGGTTGTTCTGTGCCCAGCGCATGCCCGGCAGCGAGAGCGGCGTGATGACCACCTTGAGACCGGCGGCGTGTGCGCGGTCGAGTACCTGGATGAGCTGGGCAAGGTCGCTTGGCTCCAGGTCGGTGTAGGTGTCGGCATTGCCCAGCAAAAAATCGCGCCCGGCAGGCTGCCATTTATCGTAGGAAAGGCGTACCCAGCTGGCGCCATAGCCCTTCAGGGCATCGAAATAGGCTTGGTCGGGTGGCAAGCGGTTGAAACTGTTGCCGCCGTGGCGCGGGGTGTTCCAGAAGTCGATCAGGTCGGCGGCCGAGGCAGCCAGGGTATGAGTTGCCAGCAGGGTGGCGAGGATCCAGCGGCGCATGGGAGGGCTCCGTGATGGGGCGAGGCGCTGAAGGATACGGGGCTATGGCAGAAGATATCGCGACGAAGCACGTAGGAAATTTCTGCAATTTATGCGGCCTGTCAGAGCCCCAGCGCCAACCCCACCAGCACTGCCATTTCCAGCAGTTCCACCAGCGCCCCGGCGGTATCGCCGGTCGTCCCGCCCAGCCGTCGGCACATCGCCCGTCGCAGCCCAACGAACACCGCCGCCGCCAGTAGCATCGGCCAGATACCCGCCAGCAACAGGCAGCCGCCGAGGGTAATCGCCAACACCCATGCTGCCAAACGCCGCGGCAGGTGCTCGGCCAATGCCGCACCCAGCCCACCCGCTCGCACATAGGGCGTGCTCAGGAACAACGCCAGCAAGGCCGCCCGCCCCAACACCGGTGCCAATAGCAATTGCGCCCCAACCCCACGCTCGACCAGCACCCACAGCGCACAGAATTTCAGCAGCAACACCAGCACCAGTATCACCACGGCAATTGGGCCGCTGCGCGGGTCCTTCATGATCTGCAAGGTACGTTCGCGGTCACCGAAACCACCCAGCCAGGCGTCGGCACTGTCGGCCAACCCATCCAGGTGCAAGGCGCCACTGAGCAGCACCCATAGCGTCAGCAACAGTGCCGCCTGCAACGGCGCGGCGGTAGCGCTCAGCAGGTTGCTGGCCAACCATAGCAACAGGCCGAACAGCACGCCTACCAGCGGATAGAACAACAGAGAGCGCCCCATCTGACGGGGCTCAGGCATGCCGGGCAGGCTGACCGGCAGGCTGCTGAGAAATTGCAGGGCGATCCAGAATGGCAGCATCACGCATCCTCGTGCAGGTGGCCGTCAGCCCCCACGACCAGACGCACCCGCGCGCCATGCCCAACCTCGACCTGCAACAGGTGCTCACGTGGCAGGCCGCGCGCCCGGGCCAGTAGCAAGCGCATGACACCACCATGGGTCACCAGCAGCACCCGCTTGCCCTCATGCACGCGGTGCAGCCCGTCGATGGCGGCCAGCACTCGCTCGGCAAAGTCACTGACCGGCTCGCCAGCTGGCGGCGTGAAGGCATAAGGATCAGCCCAGAAACGCCCCAGGTCGTCGGCTTGCTGTTCCATGATCTGCGCCGCGCTGCGGCCTTCCCAGTCACCGAAATGCAGCTCGCGCACCCCACCTTCGAGCTGCACAGACAAGCCAAGCCGCGCGCCCAACTCATCGGCAAAACGCGCGCACCGCTGCATCGGCGAGCTGACCAGTGCATCCCATGGACCGGCGTGGGCGAGCGCCTCACGCATCTGCGTCCAGCCGCGTTCAGTCAAGGCATCGTCCAGGCTGCCGCGCAGGCCGCTGCCCTGTTCGGTCTCGCCGTGGCGCAGCAGGTCCAGGATCATGTCGGGCGGTCCGCAACGGCCGCTTCGGCGAAGGTCGCCATCTGTGCGTGCAGGGCACAGGCCAGGCGCAACAGTGGCACCGCCAGCGCCGCACCGCTGCCTTCGCCCAGGCGCAAGCCCAGGGCCAGCAAGGGCTCGGCGTCAAGCGCAGCCAGCACGGCCTGGTGCCCAGGCTCGGCACCTTGGTGGGCGAACAGCAGCCAGGGGCGGCACTGCGGGTTCAGGCGCACCGCCACCAGGGCGGCAACGCTGCAGATGAAGCCGTCCACCAGCACGGCGATGCCTTGCTGCGCGCACGCCAGGTAGGCACCGACCAAGGCGGCGATCTCGAAACCGCCGACGCGGGCCAACGCCTGCAACGGCTGGTCGGCACGCACGCCGTGCAACCTCAGCGACCGCTCGATCACTTCGGCCTTGTGTCGCACACCCGCGCTGTCCAGGCCGGTGCCTGGGCCGCTGAGCGTGTGCGCCGGGCAGGTAAGCAAGGCGCTGGCCAAGGCCGCCGCTGCGGTGGTGTTGCCAATACCCATCTCGCCGCCGATGAACAGCTGAATACCTTGGGTGGCCGCACGCATGACGCTGGCGCGTCCGGCCGCAAGGGCAGCGTGCAACTGCTCGTCGGTCATCGCGGTGCTGCGCGCGAAGTTCGCAGTGCCCGCGCCCAAGCGCAGGTGATGCACACCCGGCAAGTCCAGGTCGGGGTCGATGGTACCCAGGTCGATCACCTCCAGCGTGGCGCCCAACTCGCGGGCCAGCACGCTGATCGCCGCACCACCGTTGACGAAATTGCGCAGCATCTGCCCGGTCACCGCTTGCGGATAGGCGGAGATGCCCTCCTCCACCACCCCGTGGTCACCCGCGAAAATCGCGATGACAACCTGGGCCAAGCTCGGCCGTTCGCGGCCCTGCAGGGCAGCCAGGGTAATCGCCAGCGCTTCCAGCTGGCCAAGCGAGCCGGTCGGTTTGGTCAGTTGCTGCTGACGGGCACGGGCCTGCTCCATGGCTGCCAGGTCGAGGGGTTGGCAGGCGTCACGCCACCAGGAAGGGTTCATAGAGCGGGTCCTTTGAGCATGAGGGGAAGGCCGGCAACGGTCAGCACCACGCGCTGGCAGCGTTCGGCCACAGCCTGGTGCAGCCCGCCAGCCTGGTCGACGTAACGCCGCGTCAGCTCGCCCATGGGCACCACGCCCAGGCCGGTTTCGTTGCTGACCAGAATGATCGTGCCGGGTAGATCGTGCAGTGCGTCGAGCAAGGCATCGCGCTCATCGGCCAGGCGTTGGTCGTTGTCAAGCATCAGCAGGTTGGTCAGCCACAGGGTCAGGCAGTCCACCAGCAGGCAGCGGCCTTCGGCGGCTTCGGCGCGTAACACGGCGGCCAGGGCCAGGGGCTCTTCGATCAACCCCCACTCGGCCGGGCGACGCTCGCGGTGCAGGCGCACGCGTTCATTCATTTCGCCATCCAGCGGCTCGCTGGTGGCGATGTAGGTGACCGGCAGGCCGCTGGCCGTGGCCAGTTGCTCGGCAAGGCGGCTCTTGCCGGAGCGGGCGCCGCCGAGGATCAGGTTGTGCATCTCAGGCCACTCCACACAGTTGGCGCAGGCGCGCGGTGTCCAGGTGTTTTTCCACCAGGTCGGCAAGGCGCTCGATATCGCGTTCGCGCAGGGCCTCGTAGTCGATGCTTCGTGCATCCGTGAGCCCGGCCCAGCGCAGCAACGTGGCGCAAGACTCACTGCCTTCGAACAAGCCATGTAGGTAAGTCGCAAGCACCTGCCCATCGTCGCTGATGGCGCCGTCGGCGCGCCCATCGCCGAGCATCACGGCGGGCCGCTCCAGGGCCGGGCCCTGGGTGACGCCAGCATGGATTTCATAGCCGCCGACCGGCGCCTGCCCCAGCGCCAGCGTGCCCTCGACATTGCGCAGTTGCTTGTCGGCCTCCAGCACCGTGGCGTAGTCCAGCAGCCCCAGCCCTGGGCTGGACCCCGCCTGCCCTTCCAGGCCGAGCGGGTCGTGCACCTGCTGGCCGAGCATCTGTAGCCCACCACAAATGCCGATGAGCTTGCCGCCATAGCGCAAGTGCCGGGCGATGGCCGTGTCCCAGCCACGCGCACGCAACTGCGCGAGGTCGGCACGCACGCTTTTGGAGCCGGGCAGGATGATCAGGTCGGCAGGCGGGATCGGCTGGCCGGGGCCGATGAATTGCAGGTCCACCTGCGGGTGCAGGCGCAGGGGGTCGAAATCGGTGTGGTTGCTGATACGGGGCAATACCGGAACGATCACCTTGAGCAGCTTCTCGCCCTTCTCGGGCTGGCGCACGTCGATGGCATCTTCTGCTTCCAGGTGCAGGTCGGTGACATAGGGCAGCACCCCCAGCACCGGCTTGCCGGTGCGCTGTTCCAGCCAGTCCAGGCCCGGTTGCAGCAAGGCGATGTCACCGCGGAAGCGGTTGATGACGAAACCCTTGACCCGCGCCTGCTCGCTGGGCGAGAGCAGCTCGAGGGTACCGACCAGGTGGGCGAACACCCCGCCGCGGTTGATGTCGGCCACCAGGATCACCGGGCAGTCGACCGCCTCGGCGAAGCCCATGTTGGCGATATCACCAGCCCGCAGGTTGATCTCGGCCGGCGAGCCCGCGCCTTCGACCATCACCACCGGGTAGGCGGCGCTCAGGCGCTGATGAGATGCCAGCACCGCCTGCATGGCGATGGCCTTGTAGTCGTGGTAGGCGACTGCATTCATGCTGGTCACCGCGCGACCATGCACGATCACCTGGGCGCCGGTGTCGCTGTTGGGCTTGAGCAGCACCGGGTTCATGTCGGTGTGCGGCGCCAGCCGGCAAGCCTGGGCCTGCACGGCCTGGGCACGGCCGATTTCACCGCCGTCGGCGGTGACCGCGCTGTTGAGCGCCATGTTCTGGGGTTTGAAGGGCACCACGGCGATGCCTTGGCGCAGCACCCAGCGGCACAGCGCGGTCACCAATGTGCTCTTGCCGGCATCGGAGGTGGTGCCTTGCACCATGAGGGTGGTCATGCCGTTTCCTTCTGGTAGTCGGCCAGGGCCTGGCGCAGGCGCTGCTCATCGGCGTCGCTGGCCGGCAACCCCAGGCGCACGGCCTGGGGGGCTTCGAACAGGCGCACGAGGATGGCGCGGCGGGCGAGAAAATCATGCAAATGCGCGGCGCGCTCACTGCGCACGTACTGGAACAGGTCGCAACCGCCACTGGCTGGAAGGCCAGCGTGCGCCAGCAGCGTTGCCAGGCGCCGGCTGGCCTGGGCGCAGCGCGTGCGCTGAACCTGTTGTGCCGCGCCATCGCGTAGGCAGGCCTGGCCGAGCACCCGGGTGGGGCCGCTCACACACCAAGGCCCTAGCGCCTCGGCCAGCGAACTTAGCACGCCGGGCTCGGCCATCACGAAACCCAGGCGCACACCGGCCAGGCCAAAGAACTTGCCGAACGAGCGCAGCACGATCAACCCAGGCTGCCCCGTGCAATCGACGATGCCGTGGTCGGGGCTGTTGTCCATGAACGCTTCGTCGACCACCAGCCAGCCGCCGCGCCGCGCCAGGCGCGCATGCCAACCCAGCAGGCGCTCGCGTGGCACACGCAGGCCGGTGGGGTTGTTGGGGTTGACCAGCAGCAATACATCGAGGCTGTCGAGGGCATCGTCTACCTGCGCCTCGCCCAGCTCGACCAGGCTATGCCCAGCCTGGCGCCAAGCGTGCGGGTGCTCGGCATAACATGGCGACAGCACCCCGACCCGACCCTGCGGGCGCAGGCGCGGCAAGGCCTGGATCGCAGCCTGGGAGCCGGCCACCGCCAGCAGGCCATCGACCCCGTAGTAGGCGCGTGCGGCCTGCTCCAGGCCATCTTCGTTTTCCGGCAAGCGTGCCCAGGCCTCGAGCGGTATCGACGGCACCGCAAAGGGCCAAGGCGCAATGCCGGTGGACAGGTCCAGCCACTGCTCGCGGGCGATGCCGTACTGGTGCACGGCGCGCAGCAGGCGCCCTCCGTGTTCAAGCATTGAGGTATACCCCCAGGCAGATCAGCAGCAACCACAACCAGACGCCCCGCTGCACCAGGCCCCAGCCCCGTTCGATGGCGTCGGCGTCGGCCACCGGGCCCTCACCCAGGGTGGCGCGCTCGTGCAGCTCGCCGTGGTACACGGCAGGCCCACCCAATTCGACGCCCAGGGCACCGGCTCCGGCGGCCATCACCGGCCCGGCGTTGGGGCTGTCCCATAGCGGCGCCTGCCTGCGCCAGCAGGTCAGCGCCAGGCGGGTCTTGCCCAGCACGGCATAGGTCAAGGCCACGAGCCTTGCGGGAATATAGTTGAGCACGTCGTCGATACGCGCCGCAGCCCAGCCGAAACGCTCGAACCTTTCGTTGCGGTAGCCCCACATGGCATCCAGGGTATTGCTCAGGCGATACAGCACCACGCCCGGCGCGCCGGCCACGATGAACCAGAACAGCGCGGCGAACACCGCATCGCTGCCATTCTCCAGTACCGACTCGGTGGCAGCCCTGGCCACGGCGGGCTCATCCAGCTCGCGAGTTTCGCGGCTGACCAGGTAGCCAACGCGGCGCCGCGCTTCGTCCAGGTCGCCCCGACGCAACGCGTCGGCCACCGGCAGCACATGCTCGCCAAGGCTGCGCAGGCCCAGGGCGCAATACAGCGCCAGCACGTCCACGATCCACCCCACCAACGGCAGCCAGGAGAGGATCAGCGCCAGCAAGGTCAACGGCAGCACGGCCAGGCACCAGGCTGTGACGCCATGGCTGCGCCAGCCCCGTCCTGCGCTGTTGAAGCGCTGTTCCAGGCGCTTGGCAAAATTGCCGAACGCTACCAGCGGGTGACGCCGCTGCGGTTCGCCGAACAGGGCATCCAAGGCCACACCAGCGACCGTGAGCAAGGCGATGCTCATGGGCGTTCTCCCCACTGGTTTTCATAGAGCATCTCGCTCAGCGGGCGTTCCTGCGCCCATTGCTCCAGCACCAGCATCGGCGCCGGGTAGAACGCCTCGACCGGCCCCAGGCACAGCACCGCCACGGCCTTGGCGCCCGCCGGCATGCCCAGCAGCTCGCCCAGGGCCTGAGGGTCGAACAGCGATACCCAGCCCATGCCCAGCCCTTCGGCGCGGGCGGCCAGCCACAGGTTCTGGATGGCGCAGGCCAGCGAGGCCAGGTCCATTTCCGGCAAGGTGCGACGGCCAAACAGGTGCGGCTCGCGGTTGTCCATCAAGGCTGCCACCAACACCTCGGCGCAGCTGTCGATGCCCTCGACCTTGAGCTTCATGAATTCATCCGAGCGCTCGCCCAGCGCCTCGGCGGTACGTACCCGCTCATCCTCCACCAGCGCCTGGATGCGCCCGCGCAGTTCGCGCTGGCTGATGCGGATGAACCGCCACGGCTGCATCAGGCCGACGCTGGGGGCCTGGTGCGCAGCGGCGAGCAGGCGCGCGAGCAGTTCGGGGGCTACCTCGCCCCCGCTGAAATGGCGCATGTCACGGCGCTCGCCAATGGCGCGATACACCGCCGCACGCTCGGCTGCGCTGAAAGCCTGGTCGCTCATGGTCGTAACAGCGCCGCCGCCGCCTCGGGGTGGGATGGGAAATAGAAGTGCACGTAGGAGGCCGTCAGCCTTCCCACGCGGTACACCGCCTCGTTGCCACGCCCACCGTTGGGGCTCAGGCCGCGGGCGATGGGCTCTAGCGCGGTGGTGGTCAGGGAATGGTGGTAGGTGTGCCCGCGCAGGGTGCCTTCGGGCAGTTCCACGGCTTGCAGGGCCAGGGCGGCCAGGCGCTTTTGCATCACTGCCTCACCCGGCAGCAAGCCGAGCAACTCGGCGCGCTCGCCGCCCACGTCGGTCAGGGCATCGAGCAGGTACAGCATGCCGCCGCACTCGGCCAGCAAGGGCTTGCCCTGGGCATGATGGGCGCGGATGGCCTCGACCATCGGCGCATTGGCCGCCAGGGTGTGGTGGTGCAATTCGGGGTAGCCGCCGGGCAGGTAGAGGCTGTCGACCAGCGGCAGTTCGCGGTCGTGCAGCGGCGAGAAGAACACCAGTTGCGCCCCTTGCTCGCGCAGCAGGTCGAGGTTGGCGCCATAGAGGAAGGCGAACGCTTCGTCATGGGCAACACCGATGCGTACGCCGGCCAGCGTGGTCGCGGGGGCTTGATGTTCAGGCTCGGCGAAACGTACGGCAGGCGGCAGCGTGGCATCGCAGCTCGCGCCCAGGGCCTCGGCGGCGGCGTCCAGGCGTGCGTCCAGGTCGTTCAGCTCACTGGCCTGCACCAACCCCAGGTGGCGGCTGGGCAACTCGATGCCGCGCTCGCGGGACAAGCCGCCATACCAGCGCAGGCCTTCACTGAGACTGCCTTCGAGCAGCTGCGCATGGCGCAAGCTGCCGACCCGGTTGGCCAGCACCCCGGCGAACGGCAGGTCGGGCTGGTAGCGCGCCAGGCCCAGGGCCAGGGCGCCGAAGGTCTGGGCCATGGCGGTGCCGTCGATCACCGCCAGCACCGGCACGCCGAAATGACGCGCCAGGTCAGCGCTTGATGGCGTGCCATCGAACAGGCCCATCACCCCTTCGATGAGGATCAGGTCAGCCTCGGCGGCGGCCTCCCAGAGCAGGCGGCGGCTCTCCTGCTCGCCAATCATCCACATGTCCAGCTGGTAAACCGGTGCGCCGCTGGCTCGCTCGAGGATCATCGGGTCGAGAAAGTCCGGCCCGCACTTGAACACCCGCACCTTGCGCCCAAGGTTGCGGTGCAACCGCGCCAGGGCGGCGGTGACCGTGGTCTTGCCCTGGCCCGAGGCGGGCGCGGCGATCAGCACCGCCGGGCAGTGGCGCGCCTGGCTCACAGTTCCACGCCCTTCTGCGCGCGGATACCGGCCTGGAATGCATGCTTGAGCATGCCCATCTCGGTGACCGTGTCGGCCAGCTCGATCATCTCGGGCTTGGCCGCACGACCGGTGACGATCACGTGCTGCATCGGCGGGCGGGCCTGCAGGTCGGACAGCACCTGGTCGAGGTCGAGGTAGCCGTGCTTGAGGGCGATATTCAGCTCATCGAGCACCACGAACTGGATCGACGGGTCTTGCAGCAGTTGCCGGGACACCGCCCAGGCGGCCTCGGCGGCGGCGATGTCGCGCTGGCGATCCTGGGTTTCCCAGGTGAAGCCTTCGCCCATCACGTGGTAGCGCACCTGCTCGGGAAAGCGTCGGAAGAACAGCTCTTCACCGGTACTGTTGCGGCCCTTGATGAACTGCACCACGCCGCACTGCATGTCGTGGCCCAGGGCGCGAGCGAGCATGCCGAAGGCCGAGCTGCTCTTGCCCTTGCCATTGCCGGTCAGCACCAGCAGCAGGCCGCATTCGTTGGGGGCATTGGCGATGCGCTCGTCGATGACCGCCTTCTTGCGCAGCATGCGCGCCAGGTGACGTTCGTCGCGTTCGGTGGGTTCGCTCATCAAGGGTCTCCGCAGGCTGTCGGTGCACGGCACGGGCACAGGCTGGCGAGGGCCAGGCAGCGACAGGTCGATAGAAGCAGGCGGAGCGGAACGCGCAGCAGCCATGGCATGTACGCCACGGTGCGCCGCGCATCACCCTCCGTGATGCCGTTGGCAGTATTCAGGCCGGTCTCCGGGCTCGTGAGCGGGCCTTGGCCCTGGCCATGCGCCTTCCCGGGTTGTGACACCCAGTGGCCTTGCACAACGTTGACTCACCTACCGTTGCGGGGGCAGCGCCGGAATCGCGCCTTGCAAGCGCTCACCGGCTTCCCAGTTTCACCCCGCCAAGCCACGGCCTGCAGGGCACCTGAAACACGCGCGAAGGTTAGAGGGTTGGGTGCGGAGCGTCAATTGAAGGTGGCAGGTCAAGCCATTGACGCCTGAATAACGGCGGTTGTACTTGTCTGGACAGCAAAGCAGTGATATCACATAGCCATCACCTGGCTGTTCGCGACTATAAAGACAAGGAGAGCGCCACATGCAAGGCTTGATCATTCACAACCCGCACCTGGAATTCCTGCGCCCTGCCCTCGAGCGCTGGGTCGACTGCATCGACCGCTTCCAGCAGTTCCACGGCGATAACGACGCGCCCTACTGGCACGGCGCAGATGCCAATGCCGGCCTGCTTGCCGCAGCCGCCTGGCAAGCCGAGCAGGTGGCGCTGCAGCAGTACCAGAGCAAGAAGCAACGTGACGAAGGCGAACGCGAGGCGCGCTGCGAGCTGTCCATCGCCGATGCCGAGCAGGTCATCCACCTGCGCGCCAGCCAACGCTGGCCGCGCATCGCCCGTCTCGACCTGGCCGCAGCACTGGGCGAAACCGCCGCCCTCGCCCGCCAGGCCGCCTATTCCAGCCAACTGAAGGCCGGCGCGCTGTTCGTCAGCCCCTGGAAAGCGGGCCAGCACGCCAGCCCCGAGGAGCTCCAGGACCTGGTCGACGACCTGCAAAAGCACACTGCCTGCGCCATTGCCTGGTACTTCCCCTACGCCTTGCGCAAGCTGCACAACGAGCAGGGGCAGTACTTCCCAGGTGTGGCATTACTGCTCAAGCAGGCTTGAGCCACTGCTGCCCGGCGGCGGGAAGAAGCGATCGGCCACGGCCGGCGTTCTGATCCGCGATACGAAGCTTGTGCGCTCGAACAGCTCGGCACTGCGCAAGTCGTACACCGGCCCCGCCACGGGGCCGGACACCTGGCTAAGCAAAACGTGGATGAACCGGTAGTGTTCGCCGTGCACCTGTTCCAACTTGTCGATGCGAAAGTACTTACCCGGCAGGAACAGGGTTTCGCCCTCATCCCAGTACAGCGAAAACGGGCTGATGGGCGTGCCGTCGTGATAATGCCCGGCGGGCAGTTCGAAAATGATCGAACTGTCGTCGAACACCCCCGACAGGCCTGCTGGCGCATGCAGCTTGTCGGTGGAGGCGAACTCGCCGACTTTGTAGGGGTTCTCGGTGAAGGAGGTCAGGTCGGTGTTGATCAATATGTCGCCGACCTGCAACTCGCCATTGCGGTAGCGATTGCCACCCGTGCCCCGCCCACTATGCCCGCCACGATAGAGCGTGGCCTGGTTGCTCTTGGGCAATTCCTCGAGCGTGTTGGCCAGGTCGGTGATGTAGTCGTCCTCATCGCCATAGCGATAGGTGCCCGAACGGAACACATCGTTCACCTTCGACTCGTCGCTGGTGTAGTACTCGATCAATGAGTTGAAGTAATCCCGACCGTAACGGTACGAGTAGTGCGTGGATCCCTCGACCTGCACGCAATCCAGGCCGTTTTCGTCCACTGCCGGGGCGACACCCGGTTCCAGCTCGTGTACCGACCACTGTCGCAGCAGCGACTTCTGCCGACGCAAGGCCACCGTCGATTGCGCGCCACTTTGCGCAGTATCGACCCGCAGGTAGCGGTTCCAGAACTCGGAGGTCACGCTGGGCATGCCTTGCGTGACAGGTGGGTTGCCACCGGCCAGGCGCGGCGGTGTGAGCAAGCGCCAGACCCCTTCGTCATCCAGCTGCACCGGGTGCAACGGCCCGAAGGCGAATGGATCATCGGGGGAAACGATCAACCACGCGGCCAGTTCATGGCTGTAGCGCACCCGGTAGGACACCCCTTCCAGAAGAATCCAGCAGGCACCCTGGCTGTCGATACTGACCCCTTGCAGCCTACCCGAGGTTTCCAGCTCGCTATCGAGCACCTGGTTGGCTGAATGTTGCTGCAAGGCCGCAGGGGCAGATGATTGCGGCTCCCAGTTGCCCAGGGAAATATTCCGCTCGCTGACCGGGATCTCATAGGACAACGAGGCAAAACTCGAAGCGAACCCGAGGTCGACCATGTTCAGGGCCGCGAACAGGGAATCGAGCACCGCCTCGCGCATGGCGTCCTTACGCTCGTGGGCACTCGTCGCATTCAAGGCCGTTTCAACATCGAGCGCCACCTTGGCGACACTGGCCCCCAGCAAGGTCAAGGTTATCGGCCAACCCAGCGGCGCGAAGCCACCGAACACCCTGAGGAACGCGGCCAGGTAGCCGGTCCACATCGCTCGGCGCAGGTCGGCGTTATCCAGTATCGATTCGGCGTTCTGGCGCATCTCCTGAGCAGCCAGGTTGGACAGGTAGACGAACAGGTTCTCCGTCACAGGCCTTCGCAAAAACGCGAGCAAGGCGGCGGCGGCCTGCTCGTCGGCGCTGTCGGCGATACTCTTCAAGTGCGTCCTGACCGCCGCGATGCGCTCAGGGAAGCGGGCACTGATATGCGCGGCCTGCAGGAAGACCGCCAGGGTATCGGCATCCTGCAGCTGGGTACGCAACCAACCCGCCATCGCCTGCTCGGAATCGAAACCACGCACAGCCTCCTGCGCCCAAGGGCAGTAAAGCAGCACGCGACCGTCTTCTGCTGCAAGGCTATAGAGAGTGCCCCGATCCACCTCGTCGATGGCGTAGCGGCTGACAGTCAGCGGGCCCGAGTCGTGGTCGTGCAACAAGATCGCCACAGTCGGTAGGCGCGTCGGCAGCAATTGGGTGTTGACCGACTGCCGCACGCGCTGCAAATCAGTGTCGGTGATTCGCCCATCACGCTTGGCGATAACGGCATGGCCCAGTAGGTTGACCCTGGCCAACACGCGAAAATCCTGGCTGTGCGAGCTCCAGAAGCGCTCCACCTCAGCGCGGTAGTACACCGCGAAATCCAATGTCCACAGGTCCGTCTGCACGGCACTGCCAAGCACCGCGACCTCGTTGCGTTCATCGAAAGTGTTGGCTTGCGGACCTTGGCGATAGAACCCGCCATATTGGTCAAGCTCATCGGGGGCCTGCTGGAAGTGTGCATCGAAGCGCTGGACCACCAGCTCGGTGATATGGGTCGACTTCAGTGGCCTACCGCTGTGCTGCCAACCGGTGAAGCTCTCGCTACTGCTGCTTGCCCCCTCGAACTGGTGCCACCAGACGAAACGCGGGTCCAGCGCCTTGCCGGTACGCTCCAGCAGGATGCGGCGAGCCTGCTTGTGCGCCAGCATGTAAGGGTCGGGGTAGGCCGTAAGGACCTGATCGATCAACCGGACCAGCGGGCGCCCCGCATCCAGTGTCTCCAGGCTGCGCAGTGCGCGCTCCTTGATGCTGCTCATGACGTGCTCCTGGGATGTCATCTTGAGGAGCGGCATCCTGGCCGGTCGAAACGCCAGCGCAGCGGTAGATAGATGTAATAGCGCGTGGAGCTAAGGCGTCAGGGGTTCTGCGCCAGGTGCCCAGCCTGCAACACCCGCTTTGCCTGCAAGTACGACTTGGCCCAGTAGCTGTTGCTGAGGTAGTCCAAGCGCACGGTGCCGCCAGTAGACGGTGCGTGCACGAAGCGCCCTTCGCCAACGTAGATACCCGCGTGGCTCACCTGCCCGCCGCCGTTGGTGGCGAAGAACACCAGGTCGCCGGACTGCAAGGCGTTCATATCGATGCTCGGCGCACGCATCACGATCATCTCGCGGGTGGTGCGTGGCAGGCTGATACCCGCTGCATCGCGGTAGACATAGCCGATCAGGCCACTGCAATCGAACCCGGAATCCGGCGTGTTGCCACCCCAGCGGTAGGGCGTGCCGACCAGGCCAATGGCGCGAAACAGCACATCGTAGGCGGCGGGCGAGGAAGGTGGCTGCTCGTTGAAGGTCACCCGTGGCTGGACCACCGGGGCGGGTGCTGGAGCGCGGCTCGAACAGGCACCGAGCAGGGCTACCAGGGAAAGGAGTGCGAAGCGCGTCATCATCGCCATGGCCGAAACTTCCTGTCTGCGACCGACGGCCACAGGCGAAAAGAGTTGAGAAATTAGATTAGACGCTTTTCTTAAATGCGCACGGCGGCGAGCTTTTTAGCTACGCCGCCGTGGCAGGTTACAGCATTTTGATATCAAATCAATTGCGCGAAATCGTGGTCGGCGCCAGGGCCAGGGCGCGCTTGGCCTCGATGAAGGTCTTGCTCCAGTAGCGGTCACCGAGGCTGTCGATGCGCACGCCACCGCTGCGGCGGCTGCTGGAGTGGATGAACTGGTTGTCACCCAGGTAGATGCCGGCGTGGCTCACGCGACCACGGCCATTGGTGGCGAAGAACACCAGGTCGCCCGGCTTGAGCTTGTTGCGTGCGACCTTGGGGGCGTCGACGTTGATCATTTCGCGGGTCGAGCGCGGCAGGGTCATGCCGGCCTCTTCGCGGAACAGGTAGCCGATGAAGCCGCTGCAATCGAAGCCGGACTGCGCCGAAGTACCGCCAAAGCGGTAGCGGGTGCCGATCAGTTCCTTGCCACGCTCCAGGATGCTGTCGGCCAGGACCGGCAGTTCATAGGGCTTGCTGTTGCTGGAGAAGGCTTCGAGGTCATCTTCGTTGGCGAGGTCGTGCTCGCTGAATACCGAAGAAGCCGCGGTGTCGGACTTGACCGCCGATTTAGCGGTGACCGAAGGGTGAACCTGGGGCTGGGAAACCGGGCCGTGGGCCGCGCAGCCAAAAAGCAGGGTCACGAGTGCGAGTGGCACGAGGGGTGCGAAGCGTTTGAGCATGGGCACGGCCGTGTCTGGAATCCTTTAGAAGGGGGAAACTATGCCCTCTATCATGGCCATTTGCAAATTTTATTAGGAAAAATGTGACTTTTGCGTTTTGCCGCTCTAGCCCAGGGTTTTCAAGGGCTTACCAGCCCAGGGTTTCCTTGAGGAAAGGGATGGTGAGCTTGCGCTGGGCTTGCAGCGAGGCCTGGTCGAGGCGTTCGAGCAGGTCGAACAGTGCGCTCATGCTGCGTGTGCCACGGGTGAGGATGAAATGCCCGACTTCGTCGGTGAGGTGCAGGCCACGGCGCGAGGCGCGCAGTTGCAAGGCGCGCAGCTTGTCTTCATCGGACAGGCCGCGCATCTGGAAGACCAGCGCCAGGGTCAGGCGCGACTTGAGGTCGGGCAGCTTGATCGGCAGTTCGCGCGGCGAGCTGGAGGCCGCCAGCAGCAGGCGCCGACCGCTGTCACGCAGGCGGTTGAACAGGTGGAACATCGACTCTTCCCAGTCGGCCTTGCCGGCGATCACGTGCAGGTCGTCGATGCACACCAGTTCGTACTGGGCCAGGTAGTCCAGCAGTTCCACGCCGCGGTCTAGCAGTTGCGCCAGCGGCAGGTACACCGCCGGCTCGCCGCGCTGCTGGAAACGGTGGGTAGCGGCCTGCAGCAGGTGACTGCGGCCCACGCCCTGCTTGCCCCACAGGTAGATAAGGCTCTCGGTCCAGCCGGCGTCGGCTTCGCACAATCGCTCGACGTAGCCCAATGCCGCGGCATTGGCGCCCGGATAGTAGTTGATGAAGGTGGCGTCATCGCGCAGGCGCACACCCAGGGGCAACTGGATCGGTTTCATGCTGGCTGACGGTCGCGAGGACCACGAGGGGGCCTTTGGAGAACAGTGTGCAAAGTCTATACCCGCAACGCGGGCGGCACAATCGGGGTGAAAAATAGCGCTAGAAAAATCAACGAGTTGCGCGACCTGTCGAGGGACAAGCCGCGCACCCCGCGTCATAGCTGCGGGTCGATGTCGCCGCTGTACATGTCCGACTCTTTATAGAGATCGTGCACATGCCGCAGCAGCACCATGATCACCGCCGCCACCGGCAACGCCAGCAGCACTCCGGTAAAGCCGAACAGCTCGCCACCGGCAAGGATCGCGAAGATCACCGCCACCGGATGCAGACCGATGCGGTCACCCACCAGCAGTGGCGTCAGCACCATGCCTTCGAGGGTCTGGCCAACCATGAACACCGCGACGATTGCCAGCATCGGGTACAGATCACCGCCGAACTGGAACAGGCCGGCCAACAGCGCCGCGCCGATACCGATGATGAAGCCCATGTACGGCACGATCGCCGCAAGCCCGGCCAGCAGGCCGATCAACAGGCCCAGCTCGAGGCCGACCAGCATCAAGCCTGCCGCGTAGATCACGCCCAGCGCCAACATCACCAGCAACTGTCCGCGCACGAAGGCGCCCAGCACTTCATGGCACTCCTTCGCCAAGCCCACCACCTGCTCTTCGCGCTGGCGCGGCAGCAGGCTGCGCAGCTTGGCCATCATCAGGTCCCAGTCGCGCAGCAGGTAGAACCCCACCACCGGGATCAGCACCAGGTTGGCCAGCCAGGCCAGCAGCGCCAGGCTCGATGCGGTGGCCTGGGACAGCAGCATGCCGACGATATCGGTGGTCTGGCCCATGTGCGCGCCGATGGCGGCCTTGATCTTGTCGAACTTCCAGAAACCATCGGCCAGGCCCAGGCGGCTTTGCACCCAAGGCAGCGCGGTGTGCTGCAACCAGTCGAGCATCTGCGGTGCCAGTTCGTACAGGCGCACCAGTTGCTTGGCCAGCATCGGTATCAGCACCAGCAGCAGGGCCAGGAAGATCAAGGTGAACAGGCCGAACACCGCCGCCACGCCCCAGGTGCGCGACAGGCCCAGGCGCTCCAGGCGGTCGACCAGCGGGTCGGCCAGGTAGGCGAGCAGGATGCCGACCAGGAACGGCGACAGGATGTTGTGCAAGGCGTACAGCAGCAGGGCGCCCAGCAAGGCCACCCCCAACCACAGCCAGCGGCGTAGGTCCATCATAGGAAGCACTCCTTACCAGCCAAACCGCAGGCCATCGAATGGCTTGGGCGCAGCGACCTCGGGCACGCCAGGTTGCCCAGCAGTGGCTTGTGGCGCAGGCGTCGGCGTTTGCACTGGCGCAGGCTCCGCAGGCAGCTCGTGCAACTTGGCCAGGCCCAGTTGCGCACGCAGTTGCTCGCGGTTACCGGTGACCGCGTAGGTCAAGGTGCCGCCGTCGGCCATCTGCAAACGCGGGCCGTAGGGCTCCATCACCCGGCTGAGCTCGGCATAGCGTTGCAGGTTCATGCCCTGCACCTGTACGTGCAACTCGCTGCTGGCGCCTGGGCGGGTGACATAGCGCGGCGCCAGGCGGCTGCTCACCGCAAGCATCACCGCATCAGCCAGAGCCGCAGGGTTGGCGCCCTCGGCCGTGCCCTGCTCGCGTTGTTCGCCCAGCCACAACTGCCATTTGCCCTGCCATTTGCCGTCGGCCTCCTGGGCATGCACGGCCAGCAGCGCATCGGCGTTGTAGCGTTCGGAGGCTTCGCGCAGCGGCGCCGGGTCCTTGCCTTCCAACTGCTTGGCATTGGCCACCAATTGCTCCTGCAGGTCGCCCAACGGCAAGCGCAGAGGCAGGCCGCGGTGCTGGGCCGCGTGGCGCAGGGGCTCGGCGCTGGCCTGGCCGTCGCCGACCAGGTTGCTGCCCTCGACACTGTCGTTCAGCCACCAGCCGATGATCGAAGGACGGTTGCTGCCCCATAGCGCCAGGCCAGCCTGGCGCAAGGCGCGCTCGGTACTGCCAGGGTCGAACTCCACCACCAGGGTTTCCGGCGGCCCGGCCTCGGTACCGACCTGGTTGATGATTTGCTGGGGGTCTTTATGCAGGGCCACCACGGCGGGGGTCTGCGCGGCCTTGGGGTCGCCGGTCAAACGCAGCACCAAGGTATCGAGGGCCTTGCTGGTGGCCTGGGCACGGGCTTCACCGCCCTGCCCTTCGAGGGGCTCGCGAACCTGGTAGAGGCCGGCGACGTTTTCGGCCTGGGCCATCGACCCGGCCAGGCTCAGGCAGGCGGCTGCCAGGTAGTTGAGAACACGCATTGGGGATTCCTGTCCAGATGAGCTTGCGCTTTCAGACTTGCAGCTTATACAGAAGGTGCCATGGCAACCAGCCGAAGCGCCTGGAACAGGATTTTTACCGATTTCCCACCCAGCCCGTCGGCCTGAGGATGGCCGCTGCCCGGCAACCCTGATAAAATCGCGCGCCTTCGCAGACCAGTCACGTGCAGGCAGCCGCCGCTTCGCAAGCCGGCCTTGGCCGCGCTGGTCGTTTTCCCGAATCCCTCCCTCCTAAAGGCCTGGATCAATGAGCAAGCAACCCTCCCTGAGCTACAAAGACGCCGGTGTAGACATCGACGCCGGCGAAGCACTGGTCGAACGCATCAAGGGCGTGGCCAAGCGCACCGCACGCCCTGAAGTCATGGGTGGCCTGGGCGGCTTCGGCGCCCTCTGCGAGATCCCGGCCGGCTACAAACAGCCGGTGCTGGTCTCCGGCACCGACGGCGTCGGCACCAAGCTGCGCCTGGCGCTGAACCTGAACAAGCACAGCTTGCGCATGCAGCCGAGCGGGTCGAGTTCGTCCTCGCTTTCGCTGGCCCGCGCCAAATGGTCATGGGTCTCGTGCAGTCTGTCGAGCAGC